>JAHEBY010000344.1 GCA_024642025.1 Comamonadaceae bacterium
GGGTGGCGTTCAGGAGCCTGATTTTTGCTTCTTCAAAAGGTGCAACGGACTTCACCATTTGCACCCCAACGCTTTCCCATTGAGGCCGGTCGGCACAAAAGTTGTCTTCTATCACCCACTGCGTAAAGCTTTCTCCCATGACGGGTGCCGCATCTGCCCAGCCTGTTGCAGCGAGAACTCTTTGACCTACTTCTGCGGTGGGGCGCGGTGTGATCCGATCCACCATGGCGTTGGGGCTGCTGGTATGAGCCTTGACCCACTCCAGCAATGCCTTGTCGCCAGCGAGTTCAATGAATTGCAGCAAGCCGCCACGGGAGCGGTCTCCGTTATGCCGCAGGTTGTCGCAGTTCAACAACGTGACTGGGCCCGCATTTGCCAGCATGCGGTGTCGCAAAATGGCGCTTAAAGCGCCATAAATGGTGTGACCGACTTTTCCCTCGCGCATTGCATCGAGGTCAGCTTGAAGATCTGGAAACGAAAGGTCAAGACGATTTTGCACGTCAAGGTAATATCCCGCCTCGGTAACCGTAAACGAAATGATTCGGGTATCGCGGTCGGCGCCGACATGAATCAGGCTGCTCAGGTCTGGTTCATAGGGAAAAACACGATCAATCGACGTGATGCGCTCAAACTTATGCTCGCCCTGTGGGCTGATGGTTTCCAGCGTGTAGGCGCCTTTTTGCGAAACCAGAGCCGCCATCGTTTCGGCCATGTCAGGCCGAATATTGCCACCCGCCAGCCGCCAGCGATGGTCACCACTTTTTCGCAATGCGTGCATGTAGACGGCCTGATGGGCGCGATGAAACGAGCCCAAGCCAATGTGCAGGATGGTGAGCTGCCCGGCTGATGCGGGCGAGGTAGATTTCAGGTCAGCGTCAACGGGCATGAGCTTGCATGGCCTTTCCCGCTCGGTCGAAAACGTGGAAGGCCTCGGGGACGAAATCCAGCCCGACCGGGTCACCTGGGCGCAGTTCCGTCCGGTGATTTTGCCGAGAGACGATTTGGGCGCCTTGGTCTTTGGTGCCAACGCGCGAGTAAATCAGCGTATCGGCGCCGAGCGACTCGACCAGCTCAACCTTGCCCTCAATCTGGCCAGCGCCGGCCGGTTTCACGACGACGTATTCAGGTCGAACGCCAATGAAGCCGTCCTGCTTGTTGTTTGGACCCAGTAAACCAGCGAGCGCCGGCAATTTGGCGGTGTCCACAACGTTCATCTGCGGCGTGCCAATGAATTGGGCAACGAACTGATTGGCCGGTCGGTCATACAACTCTAGTGGCGAGCCCACCTGTTCAATAACGCCATCGCGCAAGACCACGACGCGGTCCGCCAAGGTCATGGCTTCCACCTGATCATGAGTGACGTAAATCGTAGTAGCACCCAAATCGCGATGTAGCGCGGCAATCTCGATTCGGGTCTGGCCGCGTAACGCTGCATCAAGGTTGGACAGTGGCTCATCAAACAGGAAGACCTTGGGCGCCCTCACAATGGCGCGACCAATGGCCACACGCTGGCGCTGCCCGCCCGAAAGATCTTTGGGTGTTCGGCTGAGGTATTGCGTCAAGTTCAAAATACCTGCTGCCCGATTAACCTTCTCCTGTATCTCGGCCTTGTCAACATTTGCCAGCCGCAATGCAAACGACATGTTGTCAAAAACACTCATGTGGGGATACAGCGCATAGCTTTGAAACACCATGGCCAGATCACGTTTGCTTGACGCCAGCTTGGTGATGTCGCGGCCGTCCAGCTCAATGCTGCCGCCGTCAATATCGGTCAAACCTGCAATCATTCGTAGCAAGGTTGACTTGCCGCATCCGGATGGTCCGACAAATACGACGAACTCGCCTTTTTCAATCGTCAGATTGACGCCCTTGATAACCCGGACGTCTCCATAACGTTTTTCAACATTCTTGAGTTGCAGATAAGCCATATTGAATCTCCAGAGTCGAATTACTTATTTGACAGCGCCAAACGTCAGGCCTTGTACCAGCTGCTTCTGGCTGAACCAGCCGACCACAACAATGGGTGCAATGGCCATCAGCGAAGCGGCTGAAAGCTTGGCCCAAAACAGGCCTTCGGGGCTCGAATATGAAGCAATCAGTACAGCCAATGTGCCAGCTTTGGCTGAGCTGAGGTTCAGCGACCAGAACGCCTCGTTCCAGGAAAGCACCAGGCACAACAGGCCGGTAGAAGCCAATGGCCCCATGGCCAATGGGCGGATCACGTGCTTGAACTCGCCCCAGATGCTGGCGCCATCCATACGGGCCGCTTCAAGAATATCAGGCGGGATTTCCTTGAATCCTGAATACAGCATCCATACCATGATGGGCAGATTAGACAAGGTGAAGACGATTGTCAGACCGGTTATTGAATCGAGCATGCCAGCGGTCTGCGCCATCACGTAGACGGGGAGCAAGGCGCCAACGGCCGGCATCATTTTGGTGGACAGCATCCACAGCAGAATATCTCGGGTGCGACGGGTTCTAAAAAATGCCATCGAGTAGGCGGCTGGCGCGGCGATCGCGAGCCCCAACAACGTCGACAGCACGCTGGTGATGATGGAGTTTTTTGCGTAAAGCGGATAATCGCTGCGCAAATTCACTTCGTGGAAGTTTTCCAGTGTTGGAGAAAACAGCATTTGTGGTGGCACTGCAATGGCCTGCAGCTCGGTCTTGAAGGCCGTGAGACCAAGCCAGATCAATGGGAACACGATCAGCAACGTAAGGGACCAGGCTGACAGGGTGCGGATAGCGAGGAGGAAGTTTTTCATGGTTGCTCCTTCAGTCCAGATTTTTGCCGACCAGCCGGATCAGGAATATGGCCGCGATGTTGGCCAGCACGACGGCAAACAAAGCGCCAGCCGATGCCACGCCAACGTCAAAATTCAGCAAGGCCTGCTTGTAGATCAGAAACGCGACGTTGGTGCTCGCGTTGCCAGGCCCACCCCCGGTCGTTGTAAATATTTCCGCAAAAATACTAAGCAGAAAAATCATCTCGATCATGATGACGACGGCAATTGATCGCCCCAAATGGGGCAGGGTAAGAAACCAGAATTTCTGGAGCGCGTTGGCACCATCCATACCGGCCGCTTCCATCTGATCCTGGTCAAGTGACTGCAATGACGTTATGAAAATCAAACAGGCGAATGGCAGCCATTGCCATGACACCATGATGATCACCGAGAGCAGCGGAAAGTCCTCAAGCCAGTTGATGGGTGTTGCGCCGAAAAATATCCACACTTGTGCAAGGACGCCATAGACCGGGTTCATCATCATGTGCTTCCAAAGCAACGCGTTTGCGGTGGGCATGACGAAAAATGGTGAAATCAGCAGCACTCGCACGATCCCGCGGCCTGGAAACGCGTCATTGACCAGTAGAGCCAATCCGACCCCCAGCACAACGGTGATGACGATGACGGAGCCCAACAACAACAACGTATTCATGACCGACGGACCAAAATCCGGGTCGGTCACAAAGAACTCGTAGTTCATCAGCCCGACAAACCCTGATTGGTCAGGTTGCA
>JAHEBY010000345.1 GCA_024642025.1 Comamonadaceae bacterium
AATGGCTTTGGCAATCATTGGAGGCGCACCTGACCCACTTTGAACAATTGCTCCCACCAGGGCTTGACTCGGTGGTCTGGCGTTGGTCCGGGCACATCTCCGGCTCCCGGCATGGCGTCAATGTGCGCCAGGCTCCACCCAGTCAACCCCGCCAAAGCACGCTTCTCCGAGTCGATTCGTCGCGGCAGGTCGGTCAGGTAGTAGCGCGCCGCAGCGTCTACACCGTTTTGGCGGGATGCGACACACGCCGAGACGCAGTCTGACTGCAACGCCTCAGGATCTTTGTACCGGTATTGCGACGTGCCCCCTGGCACCGCCGGAGCGTCAAGCGCTTGCTGGACGCGCACACGACATATGGCCTGGCAGTCCATGGCGGCGACTTTGGCATTGCACTGCGCCACGCTGCCCTGGTACGGATTCTGCACAACGTAGCGGGCCTGCCAGTTTTGTCGGTCTCGGGTCTGGGTAAACGCCAGGTCTTCTGGAAAGGTATTGGGTGTGTAGCGCACGTGCAGGCGCGTCAGCACTACGGGCTGGGCGCTTCCACGAGAAGCAGCCAGGCTGTCAATGTTGTTCCCCGCATTGTCTCCGACCCAGAAAACCCCCGCCGCGCGCAGTTCGCCTGGACTCAGTGGGTTGGCTGCACAGGGGTCGCACCAGGCCATGTCCCAGAAATACTCGGTAAACACAACGCGGTGCTGCTCCCGGGCGGCCTGATTATCGAACATGGCCTTGTAAAAATCAGTGAACGCTGGCTTTACGAAGGGCGGCAAATTGATGTTGGCGGGCAGTTTGTTCGTACGGTAGTTGCTGCTTTCCACCCGGCCCTCTTTGGTCAGCAGGTAAACAATCAGGTCCTGCGGCTTGTCGGGTGAAGCGTTAAGCATGCCGAGTCGCATGGGCAGCATGAACTTTTCGCTCTCAAACGCAAACTGCAGTGGACGTAGCGTGGTAAAGCCGGTCTTGAGCTGCTCCTTGATATTGACCTTGGCCACGAAGAATTTCATACCCTGGTTGATATACGGCCTGAGCGCTGCGCTGGCGCCTTTGGGAACCCGGTAGCCGTTTTCGCCAAGCCAGGTTTCCAGGCCGTCAGACTGCGTGGCGGAGAGGCTCACGATGTCGTATTCCTCCAGCGTGTATTGGGCGTCCACCGTCACACCAAGCGCCTTGTCGCGCGCCATGCCCAGATTACCCTGCGCGGCTGGCGCAGGCGCGTCAGATTTGCTCATCATCTCAAGCCGTCGACGCGCATACGCGTCATCTCCCCAGCCAAAGCGCACCTGGCAAGGATCGGCATCGTGGTACTCGGCCAGCCGCGGGCTGCTGTAAGCATCGAGTCGCTCGAAGGTCCGCTTGTCTGCCACGCGCACCTGCCCCTTTTGCAGCACCGTGGGCGTGGGCACGATAAGGGCAAACTCATTGAGCGGGCCCTTGTAGTCGTTCAGCATGGAAATAACCGTGCGCTGCCCGTCACGTACCATCACAACCTGGCTGGCTTCATTGAACAGGTTGGCATCGGCCTTGCCGGCATAAAAGCCGCAAAAGGCTTGCGCCGGCAGGTGCGTACCTGCCATCAACAAAGCGCCTGCTGCGCCCAGAATGCCGCGTATCAACTTTTTCATTTGTGGTTTCTCCTAGTCAGTTAGTGAGCAATCCGTCCACCCGGAACCTGCAGGCTTCTCGTGATCGAGGTGTTGGACTGCGGAACGCCATGGACAAGATTGATACGGCTCAGCATGCCGAACGGGGTTAATTCAATAAATAATTTGTCCGTCAACCCCGAAACGGCTCGTGCTCCGTACAAACTGGTACAAACACGCCATGTCCAACCACGATGCCAGTTCATCCGACACTCTGGCTGACCCGTCTTCAGACGAGGCGCTCATGCTGGCCTATACAGCGGGGGATTCAGCCGCATTTGACGCCCTGTATGGACGCCATGAGGGCGGGCTGTACCGGTTTGTCCGACGCGTGCTGGGGCAGCCCCTGGCGGCGCAGGCTGATGAAGTGTTTCAGGACTGCTGGTTACGCATCGTCACTGCGCGCGAAAGCTATTCGGCCTCCCGCGGCCTGTGGAAGACCTGGGCCTACACCATTGCCCACAATCTGGCCATGGACAGATTGCGCACGTCGGGCCGCGAAGTCAGTACCGATGGCGATGCGCTAGCCAATGCAGAGGTCGACGATGAGTTGACCGCCGGTACCCGGTTGGAGTGGTTGCAGACGAAGCTGGACATGACCCACGCGAGTGCAGAAGACCTGAGCCACTGGCGCGCAGCCGGGCGCCAGCTGCTGCATTGCCTGGACGCCCTGCCCGCTGTGCAACGTGCCGCATTTTTGCTGCACCATGAGGACGGACTCAGCATTGAAGATGTGGCCAAGGCGCTGGAAACCGGCTTCGAGACGATCAAGAGCAGGATGCGCTACGCCCTGCACAAGCTGCGTGGCTGCATGCATGCCTATCTGGTATGGGAGGGCGCAGCATGAGCCGTGAGCCGACACACAACAGCGCCAACGGTGAAACAGGTGCGCACGGTGGTACGGCGGATTTGCGCGATGCCCGCCTGCATGCGGCACTGACCCATGCGCCGGACCATGACGCCATGCCCAAACCGGCCACACGCGCGAGCATACAGGCCACGGCCAAAGCCGCGGTGGATGCGCAGCTGTCCTCTGCTTCCGAAAACTTGCATCATCGAACGAACGCGGCAACTGTGCCGTGGTGGAAAGAACTCTGGACCAGCATGGGCGCTCGAGGCGGGCCGTGGAACGCGGCGCTGGCCACCATTTTGCTGGGCTCCATCATCACGGTTCTCTGGTACGGGCAGGAAGTGCCTTCGGCATCACAAAAGACGGAAATTCAGACGCTGGACCAAGCAGCCGCGGTGGAAAAGCCTGCACCTGCACCGTCAACGGCAGCCGCACCGCCAACGACAAACAGCGGAAAAGATGCCGTGGCCAGTTCAGCCAGCGGACAGTTAGAAAAAGGACGGGATGCAGGCAGCGGCCGTATTAAAGCCCAGCCGGCACCTGCCCAGCCATCCCAACCAGCCACGCCCGGCCTGGAGGTTACCGTTGGTGGCTCCGCTGGCGTGAAAGAAAGGGTAATTGGCAATCCCTCGCCTGAAGGCACCGCCGGAGAACCTGCAAACCCATCCGTACAGGACTCCGGCAAGACGGAATCCCAAGCCCAAACGATGCGGCCTCCGGTCCCTGCAGTAGCGCAGCGCAAGTCAGTTCAAGCCGGACTGGGTGAGCGGCAGCGCGCGGACGACGCAGCCCCCTGGACAAGTGCCACGATTCGCGCCAACAGTAATTCTGCTGAGGTTCCGCGTGCCAAGGCTGAAAAACTTGTCACCCAGGCACTGGCGATAACCGCAGCCCCTGGAGCTAATGCGGCGTTGGCACCAGCCGGCCCGCCGCTGATTTCGTTTGACCTCCGCGATGGCGCGGGCGCTATTGTGGCCACTTTCGACCTTTGGGCATCGGCATGGCG
>JAHEBY010000346.1 GCA_024642025.1 Comamonadaceae bacterium
AGATGCGCTGGCGCTGCCCGCCGCTCAAGCGCACGCCGCGCTCGCCCAAAAAGGTGTTGTAGCCCTCAGGCAAGGCTTCAATAAAGGCATGCGCAAACGCCGCGGTGGCGGCCTGTTTGACTTCGGCGTCGGTGGCGTCAGGCTTGCCATAGCGAATGTTCTCCAGCGCGCTGGTGGAAAAGATCACTGCGTCTTGCGGCACGATGCCAATGCGCTGGCGCAAGTCATGCAGGGAGACGGACTGCGTGGGCAAGCCGTCAAGATAAATGCCAGGCTGAACGTCCGCATCTGTGGCTACCAAAGACTTTGCTGCCGAACCATCCGCATCGTAGTACCGCAACAGCAGCTGAAACACCGTGCTTTTGCCCGCGCCGCTTGCGCCCACCAGCGCCACGGTTTCGCCCGGCGCCACGGCGAGCGAAAAGTCCGTCAAAGCGGCTTGCAAGGGGCGCGACGGGTAATGAAAGTTCACCCGCTCAAACTGTACGGCACTACCTGCCGCTGTGGCGGGCAGGGCTGCCGGTTGGGCAGGTGATGTGATGGGTGAGCTCGTGCCCAGCAGCTCCATCAGCCGCTCTGTGGCGCCTGCGGCCCGCAGCAAATCGCCATACACCTCGCCCAGCACAGCAAAAGCGCTGGCCAGAATGATGACGTAAACAACCGTCTGCCCCAGGTGCCCGGCAGTGATGCGCCCGGCCACCACGGCTTGCGTGCCCTGATACAACCCCCACAAGAGTGCAGCCGACGTGGCAATGATGATGAAGGCCACCAAAATGGAGCGCGCCTTGGAGCGCCGCACCGCAACCTGAAAGGCGTTTTGCGTGGAGCCGTCAAACCGCGTGGCTTCGCGGCCTTCTGCAGTAAAACTCTGCACCACCGGAATGGCGTTCAACACTTCAGCGGCAATGGCGCTGGAGTCGGCCACCCGGTCCTGGCTGGCGCGCGAGAGCTTGCGCACCCGCCTGCCAAACCACAGGCTGGGCAACACAATCAGCACCAGCACGCCCAGCACCTGCACCATGACATACGGGTTGGTCCAGATCAGGATGGCCAGCGCGCCCACACCCATCACCCCATTGCGCAAGCCCATGCTGAGCGACGAGCCCACTACGGTCTGCACCAGCGTGGTGTCTACGGTCAGGCGGCTCAGCACCTCGCCGGTTTGCGTGGTTTCAAAAAACTCGGGGCTTTGTCTGAGCACGTGCGCATAAACGGCGTTGCGCAAATCGGCAGTTACCCGCTCACCCAGCCAGCTCACCATATAAAAGCGCCCGGCAGAGAAGACACCGAGCGCCACGGCCACGGCAAACAGTGCCATGAAATGATCTTTCATGGCCATAACTTGTGTGCCTTTGTCAGCACTCAGGGCCCCGGCTGGCACCGCGCTGGCTATCAGCCCCCCATCAATCAGGCTGCGCAAGGCCAGCGGAAAAGCCAGTGTGGCCAGCGCTGCCAGCAACAAAAACAGCCCCGCGAGTGCAATGCGTCCGCTATAGGGTTTGAGAAAGGGGAGGAGGCCGGACAGGGATTTTGGGGATTGCGACTTGGCGCGTTCAGAGCTCATTGAGGCCATATGGGGACGGGTTTGCCTTTCACCATGTGTTTTGGAATATTTTGATAATTTTTAATAAGAAATTGGCACCTAGCCCCCGTCAATATTGCGTAAGCAGCTATAAATATAGGAGCGTTTAAGTGTTTACCCGCCGCAACAGTGCCGACAGTCCACCGGATTCGGGGCAGATGCAGATATCAGCTGAATCGCAGCGGCTTGGCATACCCCGTCATTTCCAGATAGCCGCGCCCCACGAGTTTTCCGTTGCTGTCATATAGGTCTGCCAGGCCTTCCCAATACACCGCGCCGGTGGTGGCGCTGCTGTCCAGCTCCTGGTTGTCTACCAGCGCCTTCACGGTGTAAAAGTCGGCGGGTGTTCGCACCAGCCATTCCACCGGGTACAGGGCCTGCGTGAACGGGCTTTTCCAGCCGCGCACCGCCTGAAAGGCCACTTCGCCGGGACTGAACACATAAGGCTTCTCGGGCGGGCTCATCTTGGGGTGGCGAAAAGACCCGCCGCCCCACAGCGTGTTGCCTGCCTTGTCGCGCAGCCGGAAGACGGTGAGGGCGCTGCCGTCAAACAGGTTCATACCAATCCAGTCCCAACCCACGGCCCCCGGCGGCAAGATCTCGTTGCTCCATTCATGGTCCAGCCAGGCTACACCCGGGTTTTTCGCTTCCACGACGATGCTTTGCCCTGCGGCGGCGATGCTGCCCGATACCGCAAGCTGCGGCTTGCTGTAATAAAAGCTCGCGTGCTGCGGCAGTGGCCCCTTGCGCGACAGGCCCTTGTCGCCCTGCAGAATCAGCGGCTGCGTCTCCTTGAATTGCAGCTTGAGCCGAAAGTCTTTGGCGACCACGCTGGCGGCGTAAACGCCGTTCTGCCGCTCCAGCGACCAGTCGCGCAGCTGCACCGAGGTGTCCTTTTCGCTGGCGGTGGCGGGCGTCACGCTCTCGGGCCCGCTGGACCGGGCAATGCGCTGGTCATGCCAGAGTTTTTTGCCTGTCACGTCGGTCACGGCAGCGTGGGCAAACAGCAGGTGTTTGGCTGCAAGCGCCGATCGCATGGTCTCTGTGCCCTCCACTTTGGCGCGGAAGAACGTCACTTGAAACCCGTACAACTGTTCGTTGGCGGCGCTCGCGTAACCAGTGATGTACCACCATTCAATCCGTGCATCGGGGTGGCTGCCAAAGTCGCGCGGGAATGCGAGTGGCCGCGCTTTCAACGCTGTCACTTGGTCAGCGGGGGTAGCACTGTTGGCTGTGCCCAGGCCACTGGCCATCGCGGCAGCCAGCAGGGCGCGCCGCGCCGGGGAGGGCAGTGGCACGCTGGCTGCGAAGAGTGCCTTATGCGCCATACCGGTTACGTGGCATGCAACTGGTCTTGTATGCGCTTGCTGGCCGCTGCACAGTCACCAAAGTTGGACTTTACCCACGCCGCGTCGTGGTAGGTTGGCAGGTAGCGCTCGCCGGCATCGCACAACAGCGAGAGGATCGAACCCTGTTCGCCCGCTGCGCGCATCTCGCAGGCGAGTTGCAACATGCCGCAGAAGTTGGTGCCGGTGGACGGCCCCACGCGCCGGCCCAGCAGGTGCGAGAGTGCCCGCATGGCGGCTACCGAGTCGGCGTTGGGCACTTCCATCATGCGGTCCACCAGCGTGCGCATAAAGCTCGGCTCCACACGTGGCCGGCCAATGCCCTCAATGCGCGAGCCTGAGGCGGTAAGCGTGGCGTCGCCGCTCTGGTGGTAGGCGCAAAAAACCGAGCCCACCGGGTCGGGCACGCACACTTGCGTGGCGTGCTGCTGGTAGCGCACGTAGCGGCCAATGGTGGCGCTGGTGCCACCGGTGCCCGCACCCACCACAATCCAGCGTGGCACCGGATGCCGCTCGCGCGCCATCTGGGTAAACATGCTTTCGGCAATGTTGTTGTTGCCGCGCCAGTCG
>JAHEBY010000347.1 GCA_024642025.1 Comamonadaceae bacterium
TCCGGTTTGTACGTGGTGCGTTTTCATGTACGGACGTATGCTGGTGCACAGGTCCTGAGCTGCCAGTGTCTGTCCGACCGCGCAAATGTCGTCTCGCTCTCCTTCAACCGTCATGAGCGCGCTGCGACGTATGGCGGCCGGGTTGACGGGGCGACCCCGGTATGTAAGCTTTCCTAGCGCCAAGTCATATGTTTGAAAAACCTTTTCAACGGTTTCCAGGTAAAACTCCGCGGGCAAATCATTGACCGCAAGGTATTCATCGTAGAACTGGCGAATGGAATCGGCTTGATCCATATCGCCTTCGACCAGATGCCTGTACAGGTCCTTGAAGGATTGCCTGTGACGGTCGGGATTCATCCCCAAGAACGCGCTGAGCTGTACAAAGCCAGGGTAGACCCGGCGCATATGGCCGGCGTGGGGCAGGGGCACATGGCTAATCAGATTCTTTTCAAACCAGTCAATCGGTTTGCTGGTCGCCAGTATATTAACTGCGGTGGGGTTCACGCGGCAGTCAACCGGCCCGGCCATCAAGGTCAGACTGCGAGGCTGCGCGGGGTGGTTATCTTCAGCCAGAATTGCGGTGGCCGCAAGTGCGGCCACACACGGTTGGCAAACCGCAACCATGTGGACGCCAGGGCCAATCGTGGTGGCGAACTGAATCATATGGTCGATGTAGTCATCCAGGCCAAAAGCCCCGTGCCGCAGCGGCACATCCCGGGCGTTGTGCCAATCCGTGATGTAGACATCATGGTCCTGTAGCAACGTGCGCAGGGTTTCGCGCAACAGGGTCGCAAAGTGGCCGGATAGAGGTGCCACCAGCAACACCGGCGGTTGATAGGGCAAATTTTCTGCACCCAGCTTTTTGAAATGCAGCAGGCTGCCGAAAGGGAGCTTCAGGCGCACCTCCTCTTCAACCGGAAATTCGTGGTCGCCAACCATTACCGAGCCGATGCTAAAGGCCGGTCTTGAGTGGGTCAGCCGAAGGCGGGAGAGGATTTCCAGCGAGGCAGCAAATTTGCGTACGAAGCTACCTTCGGTTTGACTGAACCACAAGTTCGCGCTGCCCGCCTGGGCCAGTAGCCGAAGCGGCGACATCAGGTCTGCCTGAGATTGATAAGCCTGGTAAAGCATTCGTGTCCTGATTTTTTGAAACTATGCTGACATGGCAGGCAAGATGTGGGCCATCCTGCAAATATGTCTCAGACTGGCACAACCCTTGCTCGAAACTTTCATTACCAGCCCGTTTGAGGAGTGCGACATGGCAAAGACGATTCTGACCATCAGTAGTAAAAATTACGGGGCCTGGTCTTTGCGAGGCTGGCTGACGGCACGCCTGGCAGGTTTGGACTTTGTAGAGAAGGTTATCTCGCCAGACGACCCGACCATGCGCGCTGAAATGCTGTTGCTCTCGTCCAGTATGCGGGTGCCGGCGCTTCACCACGATGGTGTCAATGTTTGGGACACCATGGCCATCGCAGAATACCTGAATGAAGTCAAACCCAAGGCCCAGCTGCTCCCCGCAGAGCTCAAGGCGCGCGCTCATTGCCGGGCCATTTGCGGGGAGATGCATTCTGGTTTTACCTCCATGCGCACGTCCTTGCCCATGAACATCAACGCCCGCTTTCCAGGATTCAAAATCTGGTCTCGTGCGCAAGCGGACATCGATCGGGTGCTCGAAATCTGGAAGGAGTGCCTCAGCCTATATGGCGGCCCATTTCTTTTTGGCAAGCGACCGGGGATGGCGGACGCCATGTTTGCACCGGTGGTGACCCGATTCCTGACTTACGACGTGTCCCTGGATCGTGCATGCACCGCTTACTGCAAGTGCATGATGGAGCTTCCCGCCATGAAAGAATGGGTCGAGCAGGCGAAGCTGGAGCCGCTCGAGATTGACGAGCTGGATGCGGAGTTTTAACAACTGTCACAGGTTTAGGTGAGCGTAATTGCTCAAGCTTCCCCATAACCCCGCTCTATATAAACAATCCCCTTAGGGGGTGGCCCACGGCGTGGGGGCAGGAACGGGGCAGGGTGGCTCCACATCCACCGATTTGAAGTCGGCCGGAGACACGATTTCCAGGTACTCCATATCAGCTGAGTAATCAAACAGAAAATGCTGGATGCCGGGGCGCTGGTGTACTACGTCGCCGGCCTGGACCAGAGTCTCTTTGTCTTCATACATGAAGCGCGCCCAACCTTTGGTCATGATCACGATCTGAAAGTCCGCCTCATGTCGGTGCCAACCAGTGCCCGTTTCTGGTGCCTTATTTGCTTTCACCAGATGCGCAATAACCTTTCCGTGCGTTGCCTCCGCAATGCCAAGGTCTCTGTACAGAAAAAAATCCCTCAGACCGCCGGCTACGAAATCAGTATCACCGGGTTTTACATGGGAAAAGCGAGTCTGGGTTTGAGTCAACATGGTGAATTCCTCTCTCGGAAGGGTCAGTGAATGAATGGTGCGACGCAGCAAAAGCTAGCAGGATTCGTTCCAGCGTTGTCTGTCTGGGATAATCCCGGTCATGAGCGGCAATACCTTTGGCAAACTCTTCGCTGTCACCAACTTTGGTGAATCCCACGGCCCGGCCATTGGCTGTGTGATTGACGGCTGCCCGCCCGGCATGGCCCTGGCCGAGGCGGACATTCAGGGCGATCTGGACCGGCGGCGTCCCGGCACTTCAAAATTTGTTACCCAGCGCAATGAGCCTGATGCAGTAGAAATTCTGTCTGGTGTCTACGAGGGCAAAACCACCGGCACGCCCATTTGCCTGCTGATCAAAAACACCGACCAGCGCAGCAAAGACTACAGCAACATCGTGCAGACCTTCAGGCCCGGCCACGCCGACTACACGTATTTCCAGAAATATGGCATTCGCGACCCACGCGGCGGTGGGCGATCCAGCGCGCGGCTCACGGCACCCATGGTGGCTGCCGGCGCGGTGGCCAAGAAATGGCTGTCCGAACACTACGGCACCGTCTTCAAAGGCTGCATGACGCAAGTGGGTGAATTACCCGTTGGGTTTGAAAGCTGGGAGCATGTGCGCCACAACCCGTTTTTTGCGCCCGTGGCCGACGTAAGCGCGCTGGAAACCTATCTTGAGGCGCTACGCAAGTCGGGCGACTCGTGCGGCGCCCGCATCCGCGTGGTGGCGTCTGGCGTGCCGGTGGGTTTGGGCGAACCGCTGTTTGACAAGATGGATGCCGACATTGCTTACGCCATGATGGGCATCAACGCCGTCAAGGGCGTCGAAATTGGCGCCGGCTTTGCAGCCGTGGCGGCGCGCGGCAGCTCGCATGGTGATTCGCTTTCGCCGCAAGGCTTTAAATCTAACAACTCTGGCGGCACGCTGGGCGGCATTACCAGTGGGCAAGACCTGGAAGTGAGCCTGGCCATCAAACCAACCAGCTCGATCCTGACGCCGCGCGAGTCGATCGACGCGGCTGGCAACTCCACCGAAGTTGTCACCAAAGGCCGCCACGACCCCTGCGTAGGCCT
>JAHEBY010000348.1 GCA_024642025.1 Comamonadaceae bacterium
AACACCAGTACATCGCCCCGCACCACATCGAGTCCAGCAATTCGCTGCTCCAGGCCATCCCGGATCACCAAAGCACGCGTTGCAGACAAGTCACGCAGGGCTTCGAGTGCGCGTTGGGTCTTACGCTTCTGCGCCAGCGTGATGCCGATCACGACAAACACAAAGCCGAGCAAAATCATGGCCTCTGCACCATCGCCTAACGCCAGATATACGCCGCCAGCAAACAGCAACATCAGGAACATGGGCTCGGCGATCACCTCCAGCGTGATCGTGAGCGACGATTTAGGGACACTGGCTGGAAGCAGATTGGGACCGTCCGATTTCAGGCGAGACGCGGCCTCTTCACTGCTCAACCCTGTTATTTGAAGCATATTGTTGGAGCCCATCACAAAATATTACTCAATCGGGTCAATCTGGCATTGACGCAGGGCAACAGTGCTACGAACTTCTTCAGGCACACGCGATGTGCATATGTCACAAGACAGCGCTGGGTGACCGCGAAATAATGAAGAACAAGTACCTTCACCAGACAAAGGAGTCACAACATGATCCAGCTCGGGCCTGTTCTGAAGTTTCTGGGATGTCAGGACGATACATGGGGTGTCAGCGCCCTTGTCGTCACCGACGTTGACGACCCGCCGCCAGTTGTCAAAATTCCTGGCGTTGCAGCACCACCTGCGATGGCACTCAAACGGTTGTCGCAAAGCGGTGCCACCGCGTGGCGTTTTGACATTGGCATTGCACAAACGGACGTCGCGCAGAGCATTTCATACACGTTGGATGCGGTCGGTTCACCACAAGGCACATTTTCCCTGCAGATTCCACCGAGAAAAGGGCGCCCCGCTATGGCCTATGCGTCGTGCAATGGCTTTTCAGATCCAAAATTGATGAAACAGGTGAATGAGCAAAACGCCATGTGGAATCGTATGAGCCGTCTGCACGAAGCCACCGAAAAGATTCGCGGGCGCCAGTTCGGGCCGTGGAATTTGCTACTGATGGGCGGAGACCAGGTGTATTCGGACGCCATGTGGCAAGTGATTCCTGAACTGGCTGGGTGGTGTGAACTATCGTGGGCGCAACGAATGGCGACGCCTTTCACTGAAGCGATGCGCGTCGCGGTTCAAGAGTTTTTTGAGAACCTTTACCTCACCCGCTGGTCGCAACCCGAGGTTGCCAAAATCCTGGCCAGCATACCGTCCGTCATGATGTGGGACGACCACGACATCATGGATGGTTGGGGTTCCTATCCATGGGAGCAGCACAATTGCCCGGTCTATCAGGGCATCTTCGGTATCGCCAAAGACTGCTTCCGTTTGTTCCAGCTGCAGGCGGCGGACGCGTTGCCCCCGGCAACGTTGCCAGCCCAAAATGCCTTCAACAAGGGTTTTCGAATGGGCGATATGGGTTTGTTGGTGCTGGATATGCGCAGCGAACGTCAGCCACACAAACCTGTCGATGGCAACGGCGACCACGTACCGGACCAGGTATTGAGCGAGCAAAGCTGGTCTGCCGTATACAAATGGCTCGATGCACAGGAAGGGATGCAGCAGCTGCTGGTCATGAGCAGCATCCCGGTGGTGCATCCGAGCTTTGGGCTGCTTGAGAAAATGCTGGGATTTCTACCGGGCCAGCAGGAGCTTGAAGATGATCTGCGGGACCATTGGACCAGTGCCCCGCATTTGCAGGAGCGGCTGCGGTTGGTTCACCGCTTGCTGCGCCTCTCGGCAGAAAAGACTTGCCGCGTGACCTTGCTCAGTGGCGATGTGCATGTGGCTGCTGTGGGCGCCGTTGAGAGTGACCGAAACGACGTGCATCCCAACGCTCGAGTCGTGAATCAGCTGACATCTTCCGGAGTGGTGCACCCGGCGCCACCCGCCATGGCACGTTTCTTTCTCGAACAGGCCTGTACCAAAGTTGAGACCGTTGACAGAGGCATTACGGCCCGAATGTATGAGTTTCCAGCCACCAGCCGCAGACTGATTGGCGCGCGCAACTTTCTTACGCTTGAACCAGACCCGCAAAACCGTCTGTGGGCAAATTGGTGGGTCGAAGGTGAGACCGACCCGACGACCAAAGTCATTCATCCCGTGCAAACAAACGAACTCCCTCTTGAACCTAAATCAAATGGTTTTAGTCCGCACTAAGTTGTATTTCCCCAATAGTGTCACAAGAAAGTCAGGATTAAAGGGAAGGCATCAGGCAAACTTCAACTCTGGATCGTTGGAGTGGCAAAAATGAAAAAGACAGTTGCAATCGCTTTGGCCGTTGCCTGGATGTTTATCGCGCAAACGCAGGCTCAGGCGCAATGGATTGTTGGTCAGTCGGCACCTCTGACCGGCGGCAACGCAGCGTTCGGCAAGGATATTCGCGACGGCGCGCTGGCCTACTTCAAGTCAGTCAATGCACGGGGTGGGGTAAACGGCCGTCAGATCGATCTGATCACGATTGATGACCGAAATGAACGAAAACAGGCTGGTGAAAATGCCCAAATCCTGCTTCGGGATAAAAAGGCGGTCGCACTATTTGGCTTTGCTTCAGCGACCTTGAGTCTTGATGCGATGCCGCTCGCAGAGCAAAACAACGTGCTGTTTTTCGCACCATTCTCCGGAGCCGATCCGGTAAGAAAAGCCAGTCCCGTCGTATTTACGCTGCGGGCCTCGTATGGCCAGGAGCTTGAGTCGATGCTCTCCTTCTGGACGGGTTTTGGAGTGAAGAAGGTCGTAGTTGTTCATTACGACGATGAGGTCGGCAAGCAAAACTTCGCGGTTGTTACTGATTTCCTGTCAAAACTCAACCAGAAGCCAAGCTCAATATCCATCAAGCGAAATGCCAAGATTGATCCTGCAGTGATTGAGAGTTTGGTGTCAGCGCGCCCGGAGGTAATGATCAACACAGTACTGTCCGGACCCGCTGCCGAAATCAGCAAGCAATTGACAGAGCGTGGCATGGTGATATTGACGTCCAGCCTCTCTTTCGTGGGGGCACAGCAGTACATTACCGCGGCCGGGCCGGCAGCGTCGGGAGTGTCTATTGCGCAAGTCGTTCCCAACCCCGCCGGCTCCGCGGCTATCGTACGGGAATGTGCGAAAGCCCTGCAAGACGCAGGCGTGACCGCAACTCTGAACAGCACCCATCTTGAGGCTTGTATTGGCGCAAAGGTGCTGACTGAAGCTATGCGCCAGGCCAAAAAGCCTGGTAATAGTGAATCGTTGCTCGAAGCCATGAGCAATCTCGGAACCTACGATGTGGGCGGTTTTGTCGTCAAATATGCACCGAACAAGCACCACGGCAGCAGCTATGTGTCGCTGGGCATGGTGTCGCGCGATGGCCGTATGCGAAATTAGCGCTGTCGCCAGCGCTGCATCGCACGATTTGCCATTTCTGACAGGGTAGGCCGCAAGTGCTATAACCTAGACTTCTAATTGTCACTCTTGGAGAGAAAAAAATGAAATTCCTGGCAAATTCGATTTACACCAGTGTTTTGAC
>JAHEBY010000028.1 GCA_024642025.1 Comamonadaceae bacterium
AAAGTGGACATACTGCATGATGTGGGGCGCAGCATCAATCCCGCCATCGACATCGGCCAGATCGAAGGTGGTTTTGTCCAAGGCATGGGCTGGCTTACTACCGAGCAGCTGGTCTGGAATGGCAAGGGCCATCTCGCCACCCACGCACCCAGCACCTACAAAATTCCCACCGCAGGCGACGTGCCCAAACACTTCAAGGTCGACTTGTGGCCCGAGCCCAACCGTGAAGACAACGTGTTTGGCAGCAAAGCCGTTGGCGAGCCGCCGTTCATGCTGGCCATCAGCGTGTATGAGGCACTGCGTGACGCCATCGCGAACGCGCGGGGCGATTTGCCTGACACCGGGCAACATGAACCGGTAAGGCTGATTGCACCTGCCACGGCTGAGAATGTGCTGGCGGCGCTGAGGATTAGCGCGTCACTCATCTGACCAGCCATTTATTTGATAGCTGTCTGGTCATATTTGCCGGTAGCTAAATATGCCCTCTAGACAGTTGTGCCAGTCACTTGAGTCCGAGAATATCAATCGCTCAAAATAGATATCCGGGCAAGATCTCCAACTCGGGAGCAGACAAGTCGGCATCGCATTCAGCCTTCTTCCAGGGCACCGGTTGCACCGGCCTGAAGCCACTATCGTTTCCCTACGCAAAAGTGTTGAAAGCCTTCACAGCTCAACCAGCTTCTCTACCTTGGTAGGTCGTAAGCTATGGACCCGCATAGTGAGAATACCTTGCCCAGTATATGGGTAGTTACTTCCGGTAGCCGCTTGCTTCCAAGCGACTACAAAGGAAAAGAAATCCAACAATTGTGGGCAAATGTCACACAAACTTGATGGATAAGTCCGGCCGCACTCTTGAATACCTTCGACGGCCAGAGACAATTACAACCGGAAACTCAAAAATACAAATGTTCCGGGAGTAAACAATGCGAATTCTGCTGGCCGAAGACGACGCGATGTTGGGAGAGGCCGTTCAAAAATCCTTGTCCCGAACGGGGTTCGCGGTGGACTGGGTTCGGTCTGGGCAGGAATTCGACAGCGCCGTATCAAGTCATCATTACGACTTTGTCGTACTGGATTTGGGGCTCCCGGATGACAGCGGAGAGATGCTTCTCCAGCGTCTGCATGCCAAGAACCCTCGCACGCCGGTCGTGGTTATAACGGCGCGCAGCGGCCTGCAAGACAAGGTGACGCTACTGAACATGGGCGCTGACGATTTCCTGGTCAAACCGTTTGATCTGGACGAGTTGACCGCTCGAATCCGGTCCATCATTCGCCGCCTGCCCGCAGACAACGCAAATGCAGGGGCGGCAGTTCATGGCCTCTTGACACTATTTCCGCTTAAATTTGTAGCGACCTGGGACGGCAAACCCGTCCCACTGACTCACAGAGAATTCTGGGTGCTGGAAGTTCTGGTGCGGCGAAAAAACCAGGTCCTGACGCGTACTCAAATCGAAGAGGCCCTGTATGGGTGGGGCGAAGAGGTGGAAAGCAACGCCGTCGAGGTCTATATTCACATGCTTCGTCGTAAATTCGGCGCCAGCCTCATTCATACGATACGCGGTGTGGGCTATCAGATCGCCCCACTTCATCAAGATAACCCAGCAAGACCATTCGACGCCTTAATGCCCTTACGGCGGCTTCCGCTTGAATCTGCCTGAACCGTCGTCCCCCTGGTCTTTGCAAACCAGAGTGGGGCTGATCGCGATACTCGCGATGTTGACTGGACTGCTGTGTGGCAGCTTGGCGGTATATCGCGCTCAAGCCGAAGGCCGCGACAGAGTCGTTGATGACCGTGTGCAGCGCGTGGCCGAGGAAATACTAAAGGCCGTCCAGGAGGAACTCGCGGCGGCCACCTTGGGTGATCCGAGCCTCCAAGCGCAAGCAAGGATTTCTACCGCCGAGGTCGGCCATCATCGTTATCAGGTCTGGCTGCATCAGGGGAAAACCTTGTTACGCAGCCGCAGTACATCAGCCGCACAACCGCTCCTGCCCATCGACTTTTCCGGCTATAAGGAAGTCGCTTTGGAGGGCACAAGTTACCGCGCCTATTCCGCGGCAACGTCTGATCGGGACATCGTAGTGCAGGTCGCGGAGCCCACACCCGAGCGATCAATAAAGATTGACTTGATACCCAGCGAATATTTCACGTTCACTTTGGCGTCCCTGGGGGTTATGTTCGGCATAACCGGCGTGCTGGTGAAGCAGGCATTCAAGCCACTCGACGCCATGGCAGAGAACCTGCTGCACCGTGGCCCCCGTGATGTTGACAAAGTGGTCGTGAAGGACCCGCCGCAGGAAATTCTGCCCATCGTACGATCGCTCGACTCGCTTTTTGGACGCATTGGTTACGCGATGTCTGTGGAACATCGGTTCACATCTGTTGCCGCGCATGAATTGAAGACGCCACTCGCTGGAATCCGGGCACAAGCACAGTTAGCTGCGAAGGCCTCGGACGCACAGGAACTTCAGGATTCACTGAAATCTGTCATATTGGGCGTTGATCGCGCGTCAAGAGTGATTGATCAGTTGATCGACCTCAACCGTGTTGAAAGTGCCCAAGACACAATCGAGTGGAGCGCCTTGCACGTTGACCTGCAAAACGTCTACGACCAGGTCATCGACGAACTTGGCCCCAAAGCGGCCCGAAAGAGCTTGACACTCAACGTATCGTTCAACGCCGAACACCTTCGAGGTCTGGATTTTGCGATCTACATGTTGCTGAGAAATCTGATTGCCAATGCGATCCTGTATTCGCCTATGGGTGGACGAGTTGATGTGAGCTCACACCAATTGGGTGACGAGATTGTCTTGACCGTTGGAGACTCAGGGCCCGGCATTCCGGCTCAGGCAAGGGATCGCGCCTTTGAAAAATTCAATCGCCTCGGCAGGAACGGCTCTGACGGGGTGGGACTGGGCCTGTCCATTGTGGCTCAGGTCGTGCACTTGCATCAGGCGAAAATAGCCTTGTCAGATTCACCGCTAGGTGGCCTGCAGGCACAAGTTGTCTTCCCAAAACTGGGCTGAAAAATTACATTGGCAATGAGCCCGCAGCATTCAAGTTTGCCATGATGCGACGCACATAAGCTTGTGTTTCGGGGTACTGCGGCACCTTGTGCCCCGCCTTCACAACTGCCTGTTCCCCAGCATTGTAGGCAGCCAGAACCAGTTCGATATCGCCATTGAAGTAACCCATCAACCATTTGAGGTAGCTGGCGCCACCATAGACATTGTCTCGTTCGGCGAAAGGGTCCTTCACGCCAAACCGCTTCGCAGTCGCAGGCATTAGCTGCATTAGGCCAATGGCACCGCGCGGGGATACGGCCCTGGCTTCGTAATTTGATTCTGCGGAAATCACAGCGTGTATCAGCTGCGGCGCAATACTGACACTTTTGGCGACCGATTCAATCATGCCAGCCAATCCTGCCGCCTTTGCAGGAATAACCAAAGATTGCCCCGAATGTGGCTCCGCTGGAGTCTTGGTCTTACCAACAGATTCCGGAACCGGCAAGGCCAGCAGAAGATCCGGCGTCGCCTGCGATTGAAAATTAGAAAGCACAATGGTCCCATTGTTGGGCGCGCTGCCCACATAGACCTGCCCCAGGACCTGAAGTGGAATAACGACGACTGCACATAGAGCAGTGCGTCGAATCAATTGGCTGGCGGTGCGAATGGTTGCCATGCTTGAAATGGAATGTCTCTCGAAAAATCTGGCTCGGACCGCCCGCGCAAGCGAGCGACATTGCCCGCAAACAATAAATTGAAATTTGCCTGATTCGGCCGCAATTATCAATTGCTGTCAAGCCAATGAATGCCCCATTTTCGGGGGCCGTGCAAATTAACCGACAACCCGCGGAAAAAATCACACCCACCCATCTTTGTAGGGAAGATACCCAGAAATTTAAGAAATTCTTAAGGTGAGTCCCTATATTCAACCCACCCGTCCGCGCTTTCGCCGGACATAAAACGGATTTATTGGGGGTCTCAAAGTGAAGATGCGTTATTCCAAGGCGCTGCGTCCGGAAACACTGCCTGAAAAAGCGGCACGAACGCCCGGGACAGATGAGCCACCGCAACACGCTCTGCACCTTGCACAGGAGCGAGGATTCACGTTGTTGGAGCTGCTCGTCGTCATCGTCATCATCGGTCTCCTGGCAGGACTGGTTGCACCACGTTATTTTGATCAAGTCAGCAAATCCAACACAAAAATCGCTAAAGCCCAAATCGACTCGCTGGAAAAAGCGCTGGACCAATACCGTCTTGATGTGGGTAGCTACCCTACCTCCGACGCGGGTTTGGCCGCCTTGAATACCCGCCCCCAAAACCTGGAGAGATGGGCAGGACCTTACCTGAAAAAGGCAGTTCCGCCTGACCCATGGGGTGCTCCTTACGTCTACAAGTCCCCCGGCGAACACGGTGAATATGACTTGTCGTCATTCGGCTCCGACGGGCAAGCCGGCGGCACCGGCGAAGCTGCCGACGTAACGTCGTGGACACCTTGAGCTGCACCGTCTGAATAAGACTTGTTTCATGGCCACGACATTCGACCTTGTTGTACGCAACGCCAGCGGTAGCGTTCAGGCGCTTGAAATAAGCGCTGCCGACGCAAACGCGGCCACGGCCCGGGCGACGGGTGATGGCTTGCAGGTTTTAGCCTGTAAATCACGGGCTGGTACAGCAGGTCGGTCGCATGACGCAATCCGCAGCAAAACCGGCGGTCTGGATATTGCCAATTTTTCGTTCGAATTGTCAGCCCTTATGGCAGCCGGACTTTCGATCGTAGATTCACTGCGCACGCTCGCGACCAAAGAGAAATCAGCGCCGGCCCGAGAGGCATTGCTGGACATTGTCAAGGGGATAAATGAAGGACTCCCCCTTTCGGCTGCCATGGAGCGACGGTCGGGTCGCTATCCGCCGCTCCTTGTCGCGACGATAAGTGCAAGCGAGCAAACGGGAGATCTCAGCACAGCGCTCAGGCGCTACGCAGAGCATCAGCAGACTATCAAATCTTTGCGGGACAACGTGGTTGGTGCGGCTGTCTACCCCATCCTGCTCCTCACGGTTGGATGCGTCGTCATTCTGTTCCTCATGACAGTCGTTGTGCCCAAGTTTGCTGTGCTCATCGAGAGCACGCGGCATGAGTTACCGTGGACCTCCCAGCTACTGATGTCCTGGGGACGCTTTGCCGCGCGGAACGCATGGGAAATCAGCGTGGCGGCCATCGCAGTCTTTATCTTTCTGGGCGCCGGAGCTAGACACATGCTGCGAACGGGCGCCAAGGCCGGATGGGTGGAATCCATTCCGTATATCGGCCCGTCCATGCGACAGTTTCGACACGCCCAACTATATCGAACAACCGGAATGTTGGTAAAAGGGGGCATAGCCTCGCCACGCGCCTTACAGCTTGGGGCAACTCTCCTTGGCGACAACGACCGCAAAAGTCTTGGCCATGCCATACAGCTGATTCATGAGGGCCGTAGCTTGAGCAGCGCATTACAAATCGCACAGCTGGCTGACCCGGTCGCATCAAGCATGCTGGCAGTGGCAGAGCGGACGGGTGCTCTGGCTGATGTGCTTGAACGAATCGCTGAATTTCATGAGTCAAGGCTACAACGCTCTGTCGAATTGAGCAGCCGGCTTTTTGAGCCCATATTGATGATATTCATCGGCCTGCTTGTGGGTGCAATTGTCGTCCTGATGTATTTGCCTATTTTTGACTTGGCCTCAAGTCTTCAATGACCTCAACAAAAGACGGAACTCTAAGAATGAACGAAACGGTTGAAGGTATCCCTGCGCTCGATGCAGCTCTTGTGCAGCGGGCAATTCTTGGCTCAGGGTCAGTGCCCCGTATGGCATGGATTGCAGGGCAGCTGAATATCAGTGAAAACGAATTGCTTCCACTGGCTGCCAAGCACTTCTCACTGGCCACCTTTGACATGGAAACATTGCGCCGACTGACGCCTGATTTCACGATTGTCTCGTTTGCCGAATGCCAGCGACGCGGGTGTCTCGTCGGTCGTTTTGACGGCGAATCAGATTTGACTGCCGTGTTGACAGATCCCATGGATGCGCGGTTTCGCCATTGGCTGGAGGCGAGACTTCGTCAACATTACGCAGCACTGGCGTTGGCCACCAGCGCAGATCTCCATGCGTACCTCGTGACCGCCGAGAAGTTCGTGCGTGCGATGGACGGCGTGAAGATGCATTCCGAACTGGACACAAAGGTAGTAGAAGCCTCCAAATCAATAACTATCTCCCATATCGATGCTACTGAAAGTCCGGTCGTTCGACTGGTAGATTCCACGCTGTTTGATGCGCTGAGAACGGGTGCCAGTGACATTCACCTGGAAACGCATCCTGGCGGCATGGTCATCAAGTACCGCCTGGATGGCGTTCTCGAAGTTGTCAAGAAGATTGACAGCCTTGAGCTGGCAAATCAAGCCATTTCCCGAATAAAGGTTGTCTCCGAACTGGACATTGCCGAGCGCCGGATCCCCCAGGACGGCCGCTTTCAGGTCGTCGTTGACTCCCGGGAAATAGATTTTCGCGTTTCCATCATGCCCAATCTCTTTGGAGAAGATGCGGTCTTGAGGGTGCTTGACCGAAAACACCTCACGGGCCATTTCCAGGCACTCACTCTCGATACCCTGGGATTTGACAGGCCGGTTCTGAATTTTATTCGCGACGCCTCGAAGATGCCGTACGGCCTGCTACTCGTCACAGGCCCGACAGGCAGCGGAAAAACCACCACACTGTATGCAGCGCTGTCCGAAATCAACACTGGGCTGGACAAGATCATCACGATTGAAGACCCGATTGAATATCAACTGCCGGGGGTCTTGCAAATACCTGTGAACGAAAAAAAGGGCTTGACCTTCGTTCGTGGTCTGCGGTCGATTCTTCGCCACGATCCAGACAAGATCATGGTCGGGGAAATCCGCGATGCGGAAACCGCGCACATCGCAGTTCAGGCGGCGCTTACGGGTCATCAGGTATTCACCACGGTCCACGCAAACAACGTATTTGACGTCATTGGTCGTTTTGCCAACATGGGCGTGGACAGCTATAGCCTTGTTGCTGCACTCAATGGCATTGTGGCGCAGCGCTTGTTGCGCATCAATTGTCCGGACTGCGCGAAGCCCGTCTCAGAATCTCTGGGAGTGCTGAGGCAAAGCGGGGTGAAGCCGAATCACTACGACGGAGCGCGCTTCAGGCGCGGCATGGGTTGTGCGAACTGTCGCGGCACTGGCTACAAAGGGAGACGTGCCATTGCCGAAACGCTTCCCATGAGCGACGTGCTGCGCGACCAACTGGTGCAGCGGGCGCCACTGTCACAAATTCGACAGTCCGCCCGCGCCGGTGGCTTCACCAGCTTGCGCGACGCAGCAATGGCGCTCGCGCTCCAAGGCGAGACCACTCTTGAGGAGATCAACCGTGTCACACCTGTTGAATAGGTCTCTGGATCTATACATCGGCGCTCGGGCCGTGCGCGGCGTTTTGCGCCCGCCATGGTCCCGCAAACGCGTTGCTGCCGAGTCCCGGCATTCGTTTGGCCCGTCGATTCTCGACATCGACGTATCCATGACTCAAACGGAACTCGAAGACACGTATCGTGAAGCCGTGGATGCAGTCGTGTCTGAAATAAATTCACAAGCGTCAGCCCAAGATGCCCGTCTACGCGTTGTGCTGGCAGACTCGCGCGTCCACTACGACGTTGTCTCAGGAAAATATGCGTCGGTCAGCGACCGGCAGCTGCAGGCAATAGCGGACGCATGCGTCAACGAGGTGCTTGGCGAGCAGGGCGCTGGGCAAATCGTGCGATGGCAGTTGCAGCCCGATATGCAACACCTTCTCATTTCATCCATGGATTCCCAGGATATCGATTTTGTATCCAACATAGCCTTGCGCCATCAACTTTCGTTGAAATCCCTGCAGCCCGACTTTTGTCGAAAATGGAATCTGCACGCAAGTTCACTCCCAAATGGGACGGGCGTTTTTGCCACGTGGTGTGCCAAGCATTTAATCGTCGCCTACGTCAAGAGTGGCTCGATAGTGACTCTGAGCTGTGGTGCAACTGTCAATAGTGTCCATGCGGCGGAAGACGTCACTCACGTAAAGTGCTCTTTGGACGAGCGTGTCGACCGCATGTTGTCCAATGCCGGCGAGAGTGCTGTTGATGTGTCCTCTTTCATACTTGTCACGGCCGCAGATGAATCGGTGTTTGCGTCGCCAAGATGGACTGTTATCCGGCTCTCCGAGGAGTTGGCATGAAGAGTGCCCACATTCATCTGGAGTTTGCACCCCAAGCCAGGGACGGCGTTACCTCGCGGGGGCTGGCGATGCTAATCTTGTCGGCGCTGTTATTGCTGGCGGTTGGTGGCAGGGCTGCATATCAACTATACGTAAATGCCAATCAATCCAAGGAATTGTCAGCGCTAAATGCCAGCCGAATGGCGCCAACATCATCTGTCGCCAGCCGCACTGTGGCGACGAATCCTGGGGAGGCCGCACGCGTTCAATACGTCCGGCTGACGTCACGAAAATTGACCACACCTTGGGCCGACCTGCTGAATGCGATGGAAACATTGCCGCCTGGAGTGGCACTGCTGACGATAGACCCATCCGCAACAAAAGGCAGCTTGACGATAACTGGCGAGGCATCCGGCTCCGTCGAAATGTTGAACTACCTCTCTTTACTTCAAAGCGATACACGGCTTGCGAACGTGACATTGGCTTCGCACCAGATTCAACTTCAATCGCCAGGAACTCCCGTTCGATTCCAGATACGTGCAACCTGGGGAGAAGATCGATGAAAGATTCATTGGCCGCTCTGTGGCTTTTGGGCGCCAGACGTGCCGGCGCCTACGGCGTGGTTGCAATTGCACTTGCTCTTTCAGCCGTAGCACTGGCGCTCTGGATTCCTCGCCTGGAAGCCCAAGGTGAAGCGCTTCGAGTCGCGCATGAGGAAAAGGCCAAAAGTACCCCCAAACCATCAACAGCAGTTGCGGTTCGTCGTATCCCCGTTGGACAGCAGATCGGTGATTATGTGGCTGAGTTTCCATTGCTATCGCAGAGGACCGAGGATTTGAAGGAGGTATTTCTCAGCGCAAAGCGCAACAGGTTGCAGCTCGCCAGAGGGGACTATCAGTTCAAGAATGATGCAAAGTCGCCGCTCGTGACTTTAACTGCCACGTTCCCTGTGACTGCGGACTATGGCTCGCTAAAGGGCTTTACAGCGGACGTATTGCGCGCACTCCCCAACGCTTCGATGGATGAGTTGCGAATGGCGCGGAGTACCACCAGCAATACACAACTGGAGTCATCCGTTCGTTTCACATTCAATTACAGGAGGCCCTGACATGAGCACCTCCAACCGGTTACCCCAGTTCACACTCGTGGCGGTAGCGGGGGTTATGGCGTTTTACGCTGCCTTTCAATGGCAGCGGTCATCCTCAACGGCTCAGCTACCAATTGTGGAGGCAGCGCCGCGCAGCGCCAAAGTGTCGGTCGCAAGCGAGTCTCAGGTTATTGTGCCCCCGGAGCGAGACCCCACGCTATCCTTGCCAAACCGTACAAGGGTCGTTCCTGACGCAAAAGGTGATGCGTTCACGGCCTTGAGCTGGTTGCCGCCACCTCCACCAGTGCGGGTCGCGCCGGCTGCGCCTCCTGTGCCGCCTCCCCCTCCTCCAGCACCAGTTGCACCGCCGCTGCCATTCACTTTTGTCGGCCTCATCGAGCAAGGCAGCTCAAAACCACAAGCATTTTTGTCCAGGGGCGATACCTTGCTGGTCGTTGCGGCTGGCGACATGCTGGATAACAACACTTACCGTGTCGACACTCTCACGCCTCAGCAGATCGTCATCACGTACCTGCCTCTGAATACACCGCAAACACTCAATATTTCGGGAACTGCCAAATGAAAACAACCCGCCTCATACGCGCCGTCCGTAACGCCGGATTGGCCACCTTTTTGGGTGTAGTGCTTTCGGGATGCGCTGGCATGCGTTATCACTCCGAGGGGATGAAGCTTGTTTCAGACGGAAGCCAGGAGGATGGGCTTGCCAGCCTTCAGAAGGCAACACAGTTGGAGCCGACCAACGGTGAATTCCGACTGGATTTTTTGAAGGCGAAGAGCAAATATGCCAATGAATTGGCGGTGCAGGCAGGCGAAGCTTTGCAGAAGGGTAACGTCGCCCAAGCGCGCGACCTGTACACAAAGTCATTGAAGGTGGAGCCCACTAATACCGTGGCACGAATGGGTCTCACCAGCATCGAACTCGACGCGCGGAGCGACCGCCTGGTTACAGAATCGGCCCGCCTGGTTGCAGATGGTCGGCTGGAAGCAGCCCGCGCAAAGGTGACCACTGCACTGTCTGAAAATCCGACCCATGCCGCCGCCAAACGTCAACTTGCGGCCATTGAGCAAAAGGAACAGAAGCTGCGAGATGAAATGGCCGAAAGGTCAGCCGCCCGTTCAATTATGAATAAGCCCGTCACCCTGCAATTTCGTGACGCCAATCTTCGTATGGTCTTTGAGGCACTTTCTCGAACGACAGGCCTGAATGTGATTCTTGATCGTGATGTCCGCGCGGACTTGAAGACAACCATCTTCGTAAAAGACGCAGCTGTCGACGATACAGTGGACCTCATTTTGCTCCAGAATCAACTTGAAAAGCGGGTGATCAATGCCAACACCTTGTTCATTTTCCCGGCTACGCCTGCCAAGCAGAAAGAGTATCAGGACCTCCAGGTTCGCAGTTTTCAAATAGCCAACGCAGATGTAAAGTATCTACAGACACTCCTGAAGTCTGTCCTCAAAATCAAGGATGTTTCGGTCGACGAGCGCAGTAGTACATTGGTCATTCGCGACACACTCGATGCAATTGCCGTCGCGTCAAAAGTCATCGCAGCGCATGACGTGCCGGAGCCTGAAATCATGCTCGAGGTTGAAGTCCTTGAAATCTCGCACGACCGGCTTACAAATCTCGGGGTGAAATTTCCCGATGCAGTCACCTTTTCCACGCCTTCTCCTTCCGGGGGCCTGACGGTTGGCGCGCTTCGCGCATTGACTACCAGCGATCTGCTGGTAAGTCCATTGTCGATTGGCATCAACTTGAAATTGCAGGACACCGACGCAAACATACTGGCCAGCCCACGGATCCGCGCACGCAACAAGGAGAAGGCGCGAATTCTCATTGGTGACCGTGTGCCCATCATCACTAACTCTGTGACTCCCACAGCCAGCGGTACTGGCGTCGTAACTGGCTCTGTTCAATATCAGGACGTCGGTTTGAAACTGGAATTTGAGCCACAGGTTTACAACAGTGAAGAGGTTGGAATTCGTATTGCTCTTGAAGTCAGTTCCATCGTCAAAGAGATTGCCGGACCAAGTGGCTCTCTGGCATACCAGATCGGAACAAGAAACGCGAACACCGTAGTTCGCCTTCAGGATGGGGAAACCCAAATTCTGGGCGGCCTCATTTCGTCAGGAGACCGCAATACCGCCTCCAAGGTTCCTGGACTGGGTCAATTGCCAGTTTTGGGGCGGCTGTTCAGCAACAACAGTGGCACAGACAACAAGACCGAAATCATTCTTTCGATAACACCGCACATTCTGCGGGCACCTGCGGTGCTTGACGCCTCTGTTCGAAGTGTCTTTTCTGGCACCGAGGGCAGCATGAGGGAACGTGCGCTGCAACTTGACCCGATTGGATCGGTATCCGCATCGTCCGACGGTTCAAGCAGGTCGTCACCCGTAGCGCCGTCATTGCGTCCTGTACCCAAGGGCATGGCACCACCAATATCGGCTCCCGCACCTGGCCCTGCTCAACCCGGTGCCGCCACTAGTCCGCTTGGATTTACCAGGTTGCCGCCATTGATGAATAACACGAGAGTCGCTCCGCCACCGCCAGCCACCGCAACCCCGGCACCGGCTTCAGCGCAAGATTCTGCGCAAGACCAAGCGCCGGCATCAGAGGCCACAACATCGCAATGACCCCCAAAACACGCAAAGCCGCATCCCGCGGCTTCACGTTCATAGAGCTTGTCATTACATTGGCGCTTGTTGGGCTATTGGCCATGTTTGCCGTGCCGATGTTTGACATGGCAAACACCCGGATGAAAGAGTCTGAACTTCGGCAATCCCTGCGGACTATCCGAGCAGGCATAGATGCCTATAAGGCCGCTACGGACGCGGGCACACTGCCGCGCGAGACCGGCGATTCCGGGTACCCGCCGTCGCTCGAAAAGTTGGTCGAGCCGCTTGAAATACTGGGCAAGCCAGACCTGAGCGGGACCATCGCTTCAAAGCGAATAGTCATTTTGCGACAGCTTCCACGCGACCCTTTTAATACCGACCTTGAGTTGCCTCCGGAGTTGACATGGGACACGCGGGCATATGCCAGCAGGCCTGACGATCCACAGCCTGGCGCAGACGTCTTTGATATTTCATCCAAGTCAAAACGAACGGCACTGGATGGAACCCTGTATTCGAGTTGGTAATCAAGTGAATTTCAAGCTCCCGACCCTTTCAACGATTCGCAGCGGCAAGCGTCTGTGCTCCCGCTCGATGCTCCCCGGTTTTACGCTAATTGAGATGCTGGTGGTGATGACGCTGATCGCCTTATTGCTGACCCTTGCTGTACCACGCTATTTCAATGCACTGGACAACGGGCGGACAAAGGTGCAGCTCCAAAACATTGCAACGCTGCGTGATGCGATCGACAAGTTCAACGCAGATCAGGGGCACTACCCGGACGACCTGCAGGAACTGGTCGCAAAAAAGTATCTGCGCCAGGTGCCGCTTGATCCTTTCACCGAGTTGCCGAACTGGGTCGTGATAGCACCATCTGATCCAGCGCTCGGCAACGTTTACGACGTGCAGCCGGCACAAGCTGCCAAGTCTACCGCGCCAGAGGGCAATTAAGTGACTGCCGCGCTCGTAAGTCACAAGATTCAAGGCCATGGCCGATCGGATGGTTTCATGCTGATGGGCTTGCTGATTGTCCTGGCACTTGGTGGCATTTCGCTCATGGCCGCCGTTGACATTTGGACCGTACAG
>JAHEBY010000349.1 GCA_024642025.1 Comamonadaceae bacterium
CTTGGCCTTCGTCACAGCCTTGCGCCTTGAGGTATTGCAGCTGCTCCAGGGTTTCGACGCCCTCAGCCACAGTGCGCAAGCCGAGCTTGTGCGCCATAGTCAATATGGCGTCCACGATCGCCTTGTCGTTGTTGTCCACATGAATGTCGTTCACAAAAGAGCGATCTATTTTGAGCTTGCGTACAGGAAAACGTTTGAGGTAGCTCAGCGACGAATAGCCGGTGCCAAAGTCGTCAATGGCCAGCTCCACGCCCATGGCGTCCAGACGGCGCATGGTTTGCAGCGCCTGCTCTGCATTGGCTATGACCACGCCTTCGGTAATCTCCAATTGCAACAATTCCGCAGGGCAGTTGGCAGCGTCCAACGCGCTTTGGATATCGGTGTCCAGCACGGACGCGCTAAATTGTCTGGCCGAGAGGTTAACCGCGACCGGAATGCTGCCCAAGCCCAAGTCCAGCCAACGCTTCGCTTGACGGCAGGCCTCCTGCAACACCCACTTGCCCATTGGCAAAATAAGGCCGGTTTCTTCGGCCACAACAATGAACTGACCGGGTAGTACCAAGCCACGCTCGGGGTCGCTCCAGCGAACCAGGGCTTCGGCTGAAGTGATTCTTCCGCTCGCGAGGTTCACGATCGGTTGAAAATAAACCCGTAGTTCGTCATGCTTTAGCGCAAGGCGCAGCCCGGCCTCCATGCGCAGGCGCTCGGCCATGCTTTGGTCCATCTCCGGCGTGAAAAAGGCCAGGGTGTTGCCGCCCTGTTCTTTGGCGCGGTACATGGCGGTGTCGGCGTGGCGGATCAGCACTTCGGCCCTGTCACCATCGCGCGGGTAGCTGCTCAGGCCCAAGCTAGCACCCACTGTCACGGTCTGCCCGTTCAGGTGCACGGGCTGATTCAACGCCTTCAAAACCTCTTGCGCCACCGAAAGTAGGTCTTGTACATGCGCCATGTCCGACAGCACCAATATGAACTCGTCACCGCCCAGACGCGCCGCAGTGTCCCCCTCGCGCACACAGGCGGTCAGGCGCTTCGCGACAATTTGCAGCAGCACGTCGCCCTGGCTATGACCCAGGCTGTCGTTCACGGCTTTGAAGCGGTCCAGGTCCAGCACGATGACGCCGGCAACCCGATTGGCGCGGTGCGCATAGATGAGGGCCTGTTCCAGGCGATCGCTGAGCAGGTTGCGGTTGGCAAGGCCGGTAAGCGCATCGGTGCTAGCCTGATGCTCCAGGGCTTCAATGTTGCGCTCAATGGCCATACGCTGCTGCTCTAGCGAGACCGCCATTCGGTCCACCGCCTGCATCACGCCGCCGAGTTCACCCTTTGGATAAGGCTTGCCAACGGGTTCCTTGAAATTACCGCGGTCCAGACGCGAAATGGCATCTATCAGCCGAGCCGCCGGTCGGCGCAAGGCAAAATTACCCCAGGCAACCGCGGCTGTGAGTATTAGCGCGCTGAATGTCAGCAACCAGGCCATCGCACGCCAGAACTGGACCTCTTCATGTTCCGCCAGGTTTGCCACTGGCACGCTCAGCACCAGACGCATGTCGCCGGGCACACTGGGCAACGGCGCGGTCGCCCATAGCCGAGACGCTTCTGCAGATCCAAACATGCCCATCTGGCTGCCATCGGCCGCCAGCACGAAGGCTTTTTCCGATGGGCCCGGGATCAGTTTTGCAGCGCCGCTACCCGGATGGTCCATCACCATACTGGCGTCGTCGTTCCAGATCTGAAAGTTCATGTTCGCGTAGGGCAGGCTGGCGGCTACCGTACGTCCAAACTCATCCATATTCAATGCGGCCATCATGACGTACTTCAGCGCGCCCACCTCATCCCGCACGGGATGGGCAATTTGCAGCACGCCCTTGCCCGACATGGGACCAAGCGTAGGCTCCACCACATAACGCCCACTCTGAGTGGCACGTTGAAAGTAGCTCTGGTCCGTCAGATCAAGCCGACGCCCCGATTTCAGCGAGTCGCAATACAGCTGTCCACTGGGCAGAACAGCCAGCAGGGCCGTGTATTGAGGATAAACCTTGAGGACATCGGCTAAAAACCGGGAACAAACCGGCCGTGTTGGGCTCGCAATCAGCGGCACCTGACCCAGGCCGAACAGCAACTGCACGGTACCCGAAACCCGCCCGTCCAGATCGCTGGCAATGCGCACGACCTCGTCAACAAGCGCCACTCTGGCGCGCGCTTCAGACGTTGTTCGCGCCTCCAGCAGCATCCACAGCACCAAGAGCAGCGGTAACAATGTCGCAGCAAGAACCAGCGAGAGCATGCGAGCGCGCAAGCTCATCCAGCAACCCAATGTGCAAAGGGGGAGAAGACAGATAGATGCAAACGTTTCATCTGGTAGCCATTCTTCATTGCGACACGTTTGATGCGTTACAAAATCTGAAAGGCGGTTGACCAATTTAACATCACATTTTGCCTCTGGTCACGTGCAGGCTTCATACACCCGCTGTTTGTACGCAAACCAGAACGGGTTCCAGAACCCAACCAACCGCTGCGTCATCAACACCCCCGCCACACCGGTCTCTGGCGAAATCCACCAATGGGTGCCAGCCAGGCCGCCCCACTGAAACTCGCCTGCCGGGGAGTTGGGTTGCAGCTCAGACGTGCGGCGCGTCACCGCGCCACCCAGTCCAAACCCCAGGCTGGGCAGCGCGCCGGTGTGCTCAAAGTTCACACACTGCCCGACTGGCAGCTGGTCGCGCATCAACTCTGCAAGTGTGTCCGGCTTGAGCAGGCCTGCGCGACCGGGCAGCAACTGTTGCAGGAGTCTGATCATGTCGGCCTGCGTGGTAACGAGCCCCGTGGCGCCCGACTGGCGCGCCACGGGTTGCAGAAATGCATTGGGCCAGGGTACGTCGACCAAACGGTTGACGGCAGGGATGGCCGCGTCGTGCGGGTTTTGCGAATCGCCATACAGGGCGGCCAAGCGGCGCACCTGCTCGCCGCGCAGCACGTGGCCCGTGTCTGCCATGCCCAGCGGATCGAACAAGCGCTTTTGCAGAGCCTGCGCAAAGGTCTGACCCATGACAACCTCCACTGCGCGGGCAACCACGTCGGTGGCCAATGAATACGCCCAGCGCGTGCCGGGCTGAAACACCAGCGGCAGGGTGGCCAGGCCCGACATCAGCTCGGCGAGCGTGGAGTCAGGTCTGCGCACGCCGATCGCCTTGTAGGCGTCAAAGAGGATTGAACTTGGGTCAAGCAGGCCCTGGCCAAACCCCGCCTGATGGCTCAGCAGGTGGCGCAAGGTGATGTGGTTTTGCAGCGGCTCGGTCTGCTCCAGCGCAGAGGCCGCAGGCTTGAGCACCCGCAAATTGGCAAATGCGGGGATCCATTCCTTGACCGGTTCGTCCAGCGCGAGGTGCCCTTCATCAACCAACATGAGGGCCAACACCGAGGTCATGAGCTTGGTGTTGGAATAGGCGCGGTGAATGTGGTCAGGCCGCAGCGGTTCC
>JAHEBY010000350.1 GCA_024642025.1 Comamonadaceae bacterium
CATAGTGACCGCGGTCTGGCAACAGTCCCCAAGGTCGTCATCGCCACAGGCGGGCTGTCGATTCCCAAAATCGGCGCCACCGATTTTGGCTACCAGGTGGCCCGCCAATTCGACGTGCGGCTGGTGCCGCAACGCCCGGCGCTGGTGCCACTCACGTTTGACGAAGCCGCCTGGGCACCCTTCATGCAATTGGCCGGTTTGTCGTTGCCCGTGCGCATCAGCACCGGCAACAAAAAGGCAAAAACCGCTTTTCTGGAAGACCTGCTGTTCACCCACCGGGGCCTGAGTGGGCCCGGCGTGTTGCAGATTTCCAGCTACTGGCAGCCCAAAACACCCATTTCGCTCGACCTGATGCCGGATATTGATGTTTTGTCGCAACTGATGGAGGCCAAGGCAGCCTCGCGCAAACTCGTCACCAACGAGCTGGCAAGCCGCGTTCCGGCACGTCTGGCCGACGCCTGGGTAACCCGCGGCCCCTCGCTCGGGCACCTCTGGCAGCGCCCCATCAATGAGGCCACCGACAAGGCGCTGGCCGCGCTGGCCGAATCCTTGCACCGCTGGGAATTAACGCCCAACGGCACCGAAGGCTACAAAAAAGCCGAAGTCACCGCCGGTGGCGTGGACACCCGCGACTTATCCAGCCAGTCCATGGAATCAAAACAGCCGGGGCTTTATTTCATTGGCGAGGTGGTGGACGTCACCGGCTGGCTGGGTGGTTACAACTTTCAGTGGGCTTGGGCGAGCGGCTTCGCCTGTGCGCAGGCGTGCGCTCAAAGCTTGGCGGCACGCCAGAAACCGCTATAATGGCAGGCTTTTCTGGCAAACCTCTGCTGCCTGATTATTTTTGAGCAGAGGAACCGCGTAGTTCGCATTCAGATGGCCTGATCTTCCCATTGACGCAGCACGCACATTTCGGAATTACTTTTTTTCATGACGACTATCCGTGTAAAAGAAAACGAACCATTTGACGTAGCGCTGCGCCGCTTCAAGCGCACCATTGAGAAGCTTGGCCTGCTGACCGACTTGCGCGCACGCGAGTTCTACGAAAAACCAACGGCCGAGCGCAAGCGCAAGAAGGCAGCCGCCGTCAAGCGCAACTACAAGCGCATCCGCTCGATGCAGTTGCCCAAAAAGATGTACTGATCACATCGGGCTGATCGCTTCCAGAGCGACAGCGCGGCCTTTGCAACAAGGCCAAAACAGCTCGCCCGGCATGTTCAGGCGGGCTTTTTTTATTTCAGGAGTTCAACACCATGACCACACTCAAAGACCAGATCACCGAAGACATGAAGAACGCCATGCGCGCCAAGGACAGTGAGCGCCTGGGCACCATACGGCTGCTGCTGGCCGCCATCAAGCAAAAAGAGGTGGATGAACGTGTAGTGGTCGACGACTCGATGGCCATTGCCATTGTCGACAAACTGATCAAGCAGCGCAAAGACAGCATTGACGCCTTCACCAAGGCCGACCGCCAGGACATGGCCAACAAGGAAGCTGCCGAAATCACCGTGCTGCAGGCCTATCTGCCACAGCGTCTGTCTGCAGACGAGGTGACTGCGCAAGTGAAAGCCATCGTGGCCGAACTGGGCGCTGAACTCGCACGTAATGTTGGCCCGGGTGACATGGGCAAGGTCATGGGTGCCGCCAAGGCCAAACTGGCGGGCAAGGCGGAGATGGCGCAGGTTTCGGCTGCGGTCAAGGCTGCGCTGCAACCCTGAAAATACAGGCGCCTTTCAGGGCACGTTGACGCTGCGTGGCGTCGCGCTGGCAATCACTTTGGCTGGGTCAAGGTTGTCTACAAAGTCCAGACTGAACGTGTAGGCACCTGCGGGCGGTGACAGCCAGATTTCGGTCTGGCCATTCACAAAATCCATCACCTCTGGCTTCCCACTACCTGAGGACGAAATGGACAGTCTGAAATGACCGGTATCGGGCAGCTTCTGCTCAAGATGCGCAACGTTCAGACCCGACGCGTGAAAGCGCACGCGAAATGCCTTGGTGTCGCCTTCATCAATGTTGATGTCGATACCTTTCTTGATCAAGGTCTTGGGGTCAGTCGAGTTTTGCTTCGTCACCGTGATTTTGGCTTCGCGGCTGTAGACAAAGTGCGGTATGTGTTGGTCGTCGGCCAGCAGCAAGCGCAGCGAATAGGTACCAGGCGCCAGATTTAAAACGGTCTCCATCTGACCTTTGCCAAAGTGAATGTACTGGTCGGTAAACGGAAGCGCTGTCTTGAAGTTCAGCGGCAGGTCACGGTTGACCAGAAGGTGGTGATGCCCGCTTTTGCCATTGGACGCCTTGGCAATGGGTGCGAGGCCCCATCCACCTGACACACCAAAACGCACCAGAAATGGCGTTTCTATCGTGTCGCCGTTTTTCAGGTTGGCGAAATAGGCATCAGCGGCCGTCAATGGCAAGCTTGCCTGCCAGGGATGCGGAGCGGTGACGGCTGAAGAGCTCGTTGCCATCGCTGTCGGACTGGCTGGCCGCAGTGGCTTCACGGTTTGCGCAGAGGCGATCGACGCCAACATGGCAACACCGAGCGTCCATGACGTGCCCTTCAAAATTTCAACCATGGCTCACCCATTGTCATCTTTATCGATTGTGCGAATGCGACCGCCTTGTCCGTCAGGACTCGGGCCATAACAAGCGAGAGGGATCAGCTCCCCGCCACTTTCATCCGGTTAACAAGAATGGAGCCCACAGTTTTGGCGCCATAGTTGTAAGTATCGGCGCCTATCGCCTCAATACCTTTGAGCATGTCGCGCATGTTTCCCGCAATCGTGATTTCTTCCACCGGAAACGCAATTTTTCCATTCGCCACCCAGAAACCGCTGGCTCCGCGGGAGTAGTCCCCCGTGACATAGTTCACGCCGCTGCCCATCAGCTCAGTGACAAACAGGCCGGTGCCGAGCTTTTGCAACATCGCGTCCAGATCGTCTCCGGGTCGGGTAAGGCTCGAAGTCAGGGAAAGGTTGTGCGATCCGCCGGCATTGCCGGTCGTTTTCATGCCCAGTTTCCGCGCCGAGTAACTGGACAAAAAATAGCCCTGAACGCGCCCACTCTGCACAACCTGTCGCGGCGCCACGCGCACGCCCTCTTCGTCAAAGGGTGAACTGCCCTTGCCGCGTTTGACAAACGGGTCTTCCAGCACGTTGACGTGTTTGGGAAACACCTGCTTGCCCAAAGAGTCCAGCAGGAATGAGCTCTTGCGATACAGCGCGCCGCCGCTGATCGCCTGCACAAAGCTGCCCAGGAGGCCAGCCGCCATGGGCGACTCGAACAGCACGGGGCATTGCGTGGTGGCGATTTTTCTGGATTTGAGACGGCTCAGCGCACGTTCGGCTGCATAGCGACCGATGGCCTGCGGCGAGGCGAGTTCGGAGGCGTTACGCATGGAGCTGTACCACGCATCGCGCTGCATGTCCGGCTTTTTCCCCGGACTGGATGCAATGGGCGATACGGACAT
>JAHEBY010000351.1 GCA_024642025.1 Comamonadaceae bacterium
CGCTGTCGAACACCGACGCCACGGCAGAGCTGCGGCCAAGACATCTCTCTCTGGCGATTGATGCGGTGGTAGCAAATCCGTTTTTTGGCACGTCGGTTGACAGCACCCGTATTTGCGCCGTCGGCCATTCGATGGGTGGCTGCGCAGTGCTGGCTTTGGCAGGTGGCACGCCCTGGAGCCGCGCTGGGCAGCCCTTGCAGACACAGGCTGACCGGCGGCTGCGGGCGGCCGTGCTGCTGGCGCCTTCAACCGACTGGTTTCAGGCGCCGGGCGCGCTGGCCAACGTAGTCGTGCCGCTACTGGTGCTGACGGCCCAGCATGATGCTGTAACGCCAACTGCCACCGTCTCGCGCGTGCTTGCCGGTCTGCCAGTGTCTACGCCGCTCACCTTGCGCGAGGTTGCTGGTGCGGGACATTTTTCGTTCCTCTCGCCGTTTCCGCCGCCCATGCGGCGCCCTGATTTCATGCCCTCCACCGATCCGGAAGGGTTTGACCGGGAGCAATTCCATTTGGAACTGCCAAAAACAATTCTGGAGCATCTCTCCGAAGCCATGGCCGTGCGCTGACGCTCCAGTGAACGTCGCTGGCAGTCCCGGTGGTGTTTGCACGGTCGCTCTTTGCCTGTACGCCACCCGGCGTATTCTCAAATTCCCGCTGCTTCCCTAAAGTTATTCCATCGCATCGGTGCAGGGCCAGTCTTCTCTGGTCAAGCCATGCGAGGTCGAATTTCACTAACCGGAGAAGCATTTATGCAACGTCGTTTCACACTCAAGGCGCTTACCGCTGCCGTAGCCCTGGCGGGCATTTCTGCCCTGCCAGCCCATGCCCAATCTGGAAACACGATCAAGGTTGGCATTTTGCACAGCCTGTCGGGCACCATGGCCATTTCCGAGACCGTGTTGAAAGACACCGTTTTGATGGCTATCGATGAAATCAACGCCAAAGGCGGCGTGCTGGGCAAGAAGCTCGAGCCCGTGGTGGTCGACCCTGCTTCCAACTGGCCACTGTTTGCCGAGAAAACCAAGCAGTTGCTCGGTCAGGATAAGGTCGCCGTCATGTTTGGCTGCTGGACCAGCGTGTCGCGCAAGTCCGTATTGCCAGTGGTTGAAGAGATGAATGGCTTGCTGTTCTATCCCGTGCAGTACGAGGGCGAAGAGCTGTCCAAAAACGTGTTTTACACGGGCGCAGCGCCCAACCAGCAGGCCATTCCTGCGGTGGACTACCTGATGAGCAAAGACGGTGGCGGCGCCAAGCGCTGGGTTCTGCTGGGTACCGACTATGTGTACCCCCGCACCACCAACAAAATTCTGCGCGCCTACCTCAAGAGCAAGGGCGTGAAAGAGACCGATATCGACGAAAAATACACGCCGTTTGGTCATTCTGACTACCAGACCATCGTGGCTGACATCAAGAAGTTCAGCGCCGGTGGCAAAACGGCTGTGGTGTCCACCATCAACGGTGACTCCAACGTGCCGTTCTACAAAGAGCTGGGCAACGCTGGCCTGAAAGCCAAAGACGTGCCCGTGGTGGCCTTCTCGGTGGGAGAGGAAGAGCTGCGCGGCGTGGATACCAAGCCGCTGGTGGGCCACCTGGCTGCCTGGAACTACTTCCAGTCCATCAAGAACCCAACCAACGATGCCTTCATCAAGAAGTGGGCTGCCTACGCCAAAGACAAGAAAATCGCCGGCCACATGGACAAGCCGTTGACTAATGATCCGATGGAAGCCACCTATATCGGCGTCAACATGTGGAAGCAGGCCGTAGAGAAAGCCAAGTCCACCGATGTGGACAAGGTTATCGCTGCCATGGCGGGCCAGACCTTCACCGCACCGAGCGGCATCACCAGCAAGATGGACGAGAAAAACCATCACTTGCATAAATCGGTGTTTATTGGCGAGATCAAGGCTGACGGTCAGTTCAATGTCGTGTGGAAGACACCTGGCCCTGTGAAGGCCAAGCCATGGAGCCCCTACATCGAAGGCAACGACAAGAAGCCTGATGAACCAGAAATGAAGAAGTAAAAGCGGGTTCTGATCGTTATCGACTGGCCCGTCACCCTGTGTCGGGCCAGTTTTTTGACCTGTCTGTGCTGATGTATTTCATTCGACTTTTGTTGGTTGCCACCCTGTGGTTCACGGCGAGCGCTCACGCGCTGACAGCGGACCAGGCGCTGGGCATTGCGCGTGGCGAGACGGATGCCCGCATTCAAATGCTCAATGCCGCCGTGGGCTCTGCAGACGCGCAAACCACCGCCTTCATACAGGCCATGGTTGATGATGCGGTGCGCATTGCGGGCGACAAGGTGTTTGTCGTTCGCGACGGCAAGTCTATTGATCCGGTGAGCGGGGCTGATGTTGCGCTGCCACCCGATGCAGAAGAAATTATCAACAACAACCGCATGCGCGGCGAGCTTGATAACGCGTTGGCTACCCTGCGGCTGTTCTCAAAAGATGTAGGCCAGCGTCGCGAAGCCGTGAAGATGCTGCAAGGCGAAATTGACGAAACCAAACTCGCCATGATCGACAAGGCGTTTGCTGCGGAGGCCGACTCCGGCATCAAGGCGCAGCTGCGCACGCTTCGCGCGGTGGCGCGGCTGGGCAGCCCCGATAAAACCCGCAGAATGGACGCGGCCAAGTTGCTGTCGGAAAGCGCCAGCCCAACCACCAAGACTGTGCTGCTGGAGCGTATCCGCGACGAGGCCGATACCGACGTGAAGGCTGCGTTGCAGGCTGCACTGCGCAGCGTGGAGTCCAATCTGGCTTGGGGCGACAAGCTCGGAGCCATTTTCTCGGGTATCAGCCTGGGGTCTATCCTGTTGCTGGTGGCGCTGGGCCTGGCCATCACCTATGGCCTGATGGGCGTCATCAACATGGCGCACGGAGAGCTGATGATGATCGGCGCCTATGCCACCTATGTGGTTCAGGGGCTGTTCCAGAAATATCTGCCGGGCTTTTTTGACTGGTACTTGCTGGCAGCCGTGCCGGTAGCCTTTTGCGCATCGGCGCTGATGGGTGTGTTGCTCGAACGCACGGTGATCCGGTTTTTGTATGGACGACCGCTGGAGACCCTGCTGGCCACTTGGGGCATCAGCCTGGTGCTGATGCAGCTGGTGCGATCGTTCTTTGGTGCGCAAAACGTGGGCGTTGAAAACCCGGTATGGATGAGTGGCGGTTTTGAGGTGCTTGAGAATTTGCAGTTACCGTGGAACCGTGTAGTCATTATTGGTTTTGCGGCAGCCGTTTTGCTGGCTACAGCCTTTTTGATCAGCAAAACACGTCTCGGCCTGTTTGTGCGCGGTGTTACCCAAAACCGTCCCATTGCATCGTGCATGGGCGTCAATACAGCTCGCGTCGACACGTATGCATTCGGCCTGGGCTCCGGTATTGCCGGCTTTGCAGGTTGCGCCTTGAGCCAGATAGGCAATGTGGGGCCAGACTTGGGGCAGGGCTACATCGTGGACTCGT
>JAHEBY010000352.1 GCA_024642025.1 Comamonadaceae bacterium
GCGCCATATCGCTCCCGCCAACTGGATCGGCGGCGGGAGGTGCTGGATTGGGCGTATCAGCCGTACCAACCGCGGCCTCTACCTTTGGCGAAGAGGCTGCCATGCTCGTTGCCGTGGCTGAAGCGGCGGCCGGTTGATTGTGAAATGCCGCGCTAGAGGCAGGCACTGGCGCCGTAGCGCCCGAAATTGAAGCGGCTGAGCCACTGCATTTTGTGCCGCCGGGACCATAACCCATCATCCAGGATGCCAGCAGTGCCAATGCTAGAAGGGCGGTGACCCACATCTGCAGGCCGCTGCCGGATGAACGATTCTGACGATTCTCATTTGGTGTCATGATTGACCTGCCTTTCCTGACCGGTCAACACCGCCTGCAAGGACATCTTGCAGCGCCCGCAATTCCGCCCACTGGTTTCTGGCCGCAAGCCCGGCCTGGGTGGCCCAGGTGGACGGGTTAGCCAGTTTGAATTGAGGCCCCGCTTTTTGCAGTATTTCCTGCATTCGCCCGGTGGCGGTGTCGGACAGCTGCCAGAACAGACGGATGCCTTCAGAATGGAATAGCGCGGCAATTTTGGGCCCGATGCCTTCAATCACTTGAAGATCGTCCATGCCGCGAACCTTGAACCCGGCCGCAGTAGCTGCGGCCTGGTCAACCATCGCGGTGCGATAACTCAGCGAGGAGATGTCAGCCGCCCGCTCGAAAGAGCTGACCCTGGGGCCTGCCGAAAGGCTAGCTGGTGTTGCCCCGGTCGACGCCTCTGCATCTAGCCCTTTTTCAACAGTTGGAGCTTTCAGGGGTATGCCGCGGGCTGGGTCAAGTTGCTGCAGATCCTGTTCCAGCGTACGAATCCGCGCCAGGTGAACCGGGTTGTCGACGATTTTCTCGACGATCTGCTCCACCACTCGATCAACCGGCCTATCCACGATGCGTTCGACCGTATTCTCGATTGCCAGAGGCTCGCGTCGCACCAATATCCAGCTGGCAATCCAGCCGAGTAACGCGCCCAGTAGCAGCCACCACCACCAGCAAGCCAGGTTATTCATGCCACACCCCTCCTTTGCCAAAGTTTGCGCCATGGTATCTCAGCCTATGCTTCACTTTCCTATGCCTGGCACTGGGCAACGGGCTATGAGGAGTGCAGAGCGACTTAGTCAGCCCGGCGCAAGCTGGGTATTCATAATGGACGCATCCATAATTATGAATTCAGTTTTTAGCGCAACTTGCATTGCCGCGACCGAACCTGATCCGACTGGAGACGACCAATGACCCGATACGCGGATTTCTACAAACGCTCGCTCGCTGAGCCCGACGCCTTCTGGGCCGAGCAGGCCGAACTGGTGGACTGGCACACGCCGCCCAAACAGATTTGCGATTACACAAATCCGCCGTTTGCCAAATGGTTTGTTGGTGGCAGCATGAATTTGTGCCACAACGCGGTAGACCGGCATCTGAAAGATCGCGCAGATCAAGCCGCGCTGATCGCCGTTTCTACCGAAACCGACACGGAGAAGGTTTACTCGTTCAGGGACTTGCATGCCGAGGTGCAGCGAATGGCCGCTACGATGGTGGATCTTGGCGTCAAAAAGGGCGATCGGGTGCTGATTTACATGCCGATGATTGCCGAGGCGGCGTTTGCGATGCTGGCCTGCGCGCGCATTGGGGCGATTCACTCGGTCGTATTTGGCGGCTTTGCTTCCGGCTCGCTGGCTTCGCGCATTGAAGACGCTTCGCCAGCGCTCATTGTCAGCGCGGACGCGGGCTCGCGCAGTGGCAAGCCGATTGCCTACAAGCCTTTGCTGGACGAGGCCATTCGGCTGTCAAAACACAAGCCACCAGCGATACTGATGGTTGATCGGGTGTTGTGCCCGATGGAGTTGGTTGCCGGGCGCGACCATTTGTGGCGCGATCTTCGGCAAAAGCACTTGGATGCCGACGTGCCTTGCGAATGGGTCGATTCAACTCACCCGAGCTATACGTTGTATACCAGTGGCACCACCGGCAAGCCCAAGGGTGTGCAGCGCGATACCGGTGGCTACGCCGTCGCGCTGGCGGCCAGCATGAAACATATCTTCTGCGCCAATGCGGGTGAGACCTACTTTTCCACCAGCGACATTGGCTGGGTCGTGGGCCACAGCTACATCGTTTACGGCCCCCTTATCGCGGGCATGGCCACCATCATGTATGAGGGCCTGCCCACGCGCCCTGATGGCGGTATCTGGTGGAGCCTGGTTGAGAAATACAAGGTTACGGCGATGTTCAGCGCGCCGACGGCCGTGCGGGTGTTGAAGAAGCAGGACCCTGCGCTGCTGAAGAAATATGACCTGTCCAGCTTGCGGGCGCTATATCTGGCTGGTGAACCACTGGACGAACCAACGGCAACGTGGATTAGTGAATCCCTAGGCAAACCCATCATTGACAACTACTGGCAGACTGAAACCGGCTGGCCCATTCTCACCATCGCCAACGGTGTGGATAAGGCACCCAGCAAATTTGGCAGTCCCGGCGTGCCCATGTACGGTTATGACGTGAAGCTGATTGACGAAAACACGGGCGAAGAGCTCAAGGGTGCTGACCAGAAAGGCGTCGTCGTCATCGAAGGGCCACTACCGCCGGGCTGCATGCAGACCGTTTGGCGGGACGATGACCGCTTCGTCAACACCTACTGGAAGAGCATTCCAGGCAAACTGGTTTACAGCACCTTTGACTGGGGTATTCGCGACAAGGATGGCTATTTTTTCATCCTGGGCCGGACCGACGATGTGATCAACGTGGCTGGCCACCGCCTGGGCACGCGCGAGATTGAAGAGAGCATCTCCGCGCACCCCAATATTTCTGAAGTGGCCGTGGTGGGAGTGGCGGACCAGCTCAAAGGGCAGGTTGCCATGGCATTTGCCATTGTCAAGGATGCCGCTCTGTTGCCCGATGCTGCGGCGAGGCTGAAGCTCGAGGGCGAGATCATGAAGCTGGTCGACAAAGACCTGGGTGCCGTAGCACGGCCATCGCGGGTTCAGTTCGTCACGCTGTTGCCCAAAACCCGCAGCGGCAAATTGTTGCGCCGCGCGATTCAGGCCGTGTGCGAAAGGCGGGATCCGGGCGACCTGACGACCATGGAAGACCCGGCTGCGCTGCAGCAAATCAAGGATCTGACTGCGTAATGGGGCCCTTATCCGCCCTTAAGGCGCTCCCGCCGCCATCTTAACCATGGCACAATGACTGTTGATTTACGGCCCTTCCCAGCCACAGTCGCATCCGCCAACCGGTCAAGCCGTGTCGCGGGAGGTTAATTCAACAGCTTTAACCAGCTTAGGTTCCCTGAAGGGGAACGGAGGTCAGTGTGATATGAGTGCAACACCGCCAGAAGGCAGCAAGCCGCAATCGCCCGCGTCAATTTCGCCCGCGTCAATTTACAAAGCCTATCAGGGCAA
>JAHEBY010000353.1 GCA_024642025.1 Comamonadaceae bacterium
CGGCTTCTTCGTCGAGCGCCTTCACTTCATGCGCCAGCGCCGCATGGACGTGCTGCCAGCGCTGATGCCACAAATCCAGAAATCGCACCTGCTGCGCAGCATCGGCAAACGAGCCTTCAATCGCGGGCTCTGACTGCGCCTTGCCTTCGGTAACTGCGTTCAGGTCGACCGCCAGCAGCTCGCCCAAGTACTCCGAAGGCGAGATTGCGCGGCGACAACAGACCAGCGCCGCCATGAAACCTTCGCAAAACTCCCACTGCGGGGTTTCGTCGTAGCGCGCGCGCAGGTCATCCAGCATCGAATCCAGCTCGTCGAACTGGTCAGGCGTCAGATCGGGAGGCACGGGCGGATTTGCTGATTTCATGTTTTGCGCCACGCTGCGGCGAGGTTTAGAGCGGGAATTGCAGGGCTTTTCAGTTTACCGGTTGTGGGGGTCATACCGCCACTGGTAACGTGTGCCCCAAAAGGACGCTGAACCATGCTGCAAACCCTGAACAATTTTTACCCGGTTCGATACACCGCTTTTGGCCTGTGTGTGCTGGGCCTGCTGCTGTGCCTGTTTTCCATGGTGGCTTTTGGTGTGGGCGGCGGGCTGGCACTGGTGTTTCTGGCCCTGAGCGGCTTGGGCGTCTATGACGTGCTGCAAACCAAACGCTCGGTGCTGCGCAACTACCCGGTCATCGGGCACTTGCGCTACATGCTGGAATACGTGCGCCCCGAGATCCGCCAGTATTTCCTGGAAGACGACAACGAAGCGACGCCGTTCTCCCGCGCGCAACGTTCGCTGGTGTACCAACGCGCCAAGGGTGAGTCGGACAAACGCCCGTTTGGCACGCAGCTTGAGGTGTATGAAGAAGGCTATGAATGGATGAACCATTCCATGGCACCCACACGCATCGACACGCACGACTTCCGAGTCATCATTGGCCCGGACACTGCAAAGCCCTACGAAGCCAGCATCTTCAACATTTCGGCGATGAGCTTTGGCGCCTTGAGTGCCAACGCCATTCTGGCACTCAATTCCGGCGCCAAACGCGGCGGCTTTGCGCATGACACAGGCGAGGGATCCATATCGACCCATCACCGCGTGCACGGCGGCGACCTGATCTGGGAAATCGGCTCAGGCTATTTTGGTTGCCGCAATGACGATGGCAGTTTCAATGAAGACAAGTTCGTCGCCAACGCGACCGATGCGCAGGTGAAGATGATTGAACTCAAGCTGAGTCAGGGCGCCAAGCCGGGGCACGGCGGCGTATTGCCGGGCCCCAAGGTCACGCCAGAAATAGCAGCCGCCCGTGGCGTTGCACTGGGCGTGGATTGCGTGTCGCCCGCTTCACACAGTGCGTTTTCCACGCCGGTGGAGATGATGCACTTCATCGCTCGCCTGCGCGAGCTTTCCGGTGGCAAACCGACCGGTTTCAAGCTGTGCGTGGGGCATCCGTGGGAGTGGTTTGCCATGGTCAAAGCCATGCTGACCACCGGCATCACCCCCGACTTCATCGTGGTGGATGGCGCCGAAGGCGGCACGGGCGCAGCGCCGCTCGAGTTCACCGACCACGTGGGTTCGCCCCTGCAGGAAGGGCTGCTGCTGGTGCACAACACACTGCGCGGCGCCGGGCTGCGCAACAAGATTCGAATTGGCTGTGCCGGCAAGGTGGTCAGCGCGTTTGATATTGCGCGCCTGATGGCGCTGGGCGCCGACTGGTGCAACAGCGCGCGCGGCTTCATGTTTGCGCTGGGCTGCATTCAGGCCCAGCACTGCCACACCGGCGCCTGCCCGACCGGCGTCACCACGCAAGACCCGGTGCGCCAGCAATCGCTGGTGGTGCCCGACAAGGCGCAACGCGTGCACAACTTCCATCAGATGACACTTGAAGCGCTGAAGGAGCTGGTGCAAGCCGCAGGTTTGAATCACCCGCGCGACATCACGCCGCACCACATCGTGCGCCGGTCTGCCAACCGCCGGGTTCGCTCACTGGCGCAGATCATCCTTACGCAGCTTGAAAATGGCGCACTATTGAAGAACGATTTGAGTGCGTTGCCGGTGATTTACCGGGATCACTGGCCGTTGGCGAGCGCAGACAATTTTGGCCTGACTGGGTCCGGCGTGGAGTCCCCACATGCTGTACCAGCCTAGTTTCGCAGCTTGATTTATCCGAATCAGGGCGGTGGACAGCTCACAAAAGTTCGAATCGACCGTCTTCCATCTCTGATGCCACCCTGACCCAGATCGTGCGATCACCAAGCACCTCGGCGTCTTTCAAGGTGTACGCATACGCGGCCGCACCATCGGCCTCAAGCCGGCATACGTCCGCAGCCACCAAAATCCTGTAATGACGGCCCGTCTTCTTGTGGGAAAGCACATCGCCAACGCTAAATTTCATGTCAAATATCCTTTTGCCTGTAAGTATGAATACATACCCGCCTGCCCCGGTAAAGTCTAAATGCCCGCAAAAGGCCCGGTATGCCACGCAAATGAAAAACAACGGCAAAAGCGCCTCTATTCGTCCTCTTGCGGCCGGGGCACTCCAGCACAATCACGCAAGGAAGGATATTTGCCAAGATCCAGTACCTTGCGCCTTAACGCACACCAAGGACGGCGCCGGAACCCGACGATAACTGTAAACTTCGTTTCGGCAGGTGAAAGGCAACTTGTTATGGCCCACAAACTTTACTACGCGCCAGGATCCGGGAACAGCTTCAAGCCAGCGCTGGTGCTGCGTCAAACCGGTCAAACTTGTACTTTTCAAAAAGTCGACGTGTTAACTGGTGAAAGCCGCAATGCCGAGTTTCTGAAAATCAACTCGCGTGGACAAGTCCCCTACCTGATTACGTCAGATGGTCGTGGCATTGGCGAATCCAATGCCATCGCCTGGTATTTGGCCCAGGGTACCAGCCTTGTGCCAGATGACCCTGTTACGAGAGCCCAGATTCTGCAGTGGATGATTTTTGAGCAAACTTCACTGGAACCAAACATTTCGCCTGCACGTTTTTTCACCCATATCGTACCGTCCTTGCGAGACCAGCATGCGGCCGAACTTCCCGGCTGGCTGGAAGCCGGGAGTCGTGGCCTCGGAATCCTCGACGAGTACCTTTACCCGCGCGAGTTTATGGTCGGAGATGGCTACACGGTGGCGGATATCGCCGTTTATGGCTATACCCATCTGGCCGAACAAGGCGGCTTTGAACTTGCCCGGTATCCTGCAGTAGGCCGTTGGATGCAGCGGGTGCAAAGCACGCCTGGTTACGCCAATCTTGATGCTTTGCTGCCGTCCTGAGTAGCCTGATAATTGACATCGTGCTCGATTTAGAAGTTCCCCGCGACATTGCAGCAGCCATACTGGCTGACCGTACCAGGCGATTTGAAGCTCTGGATCTGGTCAGCCACCCAGTATGGATTTTTGACATCAATGCGAGCCGGAT
>JAHEBY010000029.1 GCA_024642025.1 Comamonadaceae bacterium
CACCTGGCGAGTGAAGGCTTTCCAATCGCGGGAGATGACAAATATGGGGATTTTGAGTTAAATCGAACCTTGAGCAAGAACGGCCTCAAGCGTATGTTTCTGCACGCCTGGCGGTTGACTGCAACCCACCCGGCAGATGCCAGTGGTCTGACGCTTGAGGCGCCACTGCCAGACGAGCTGAGGCAATTTGTGGACTTATGCAAGCAACCCGGCGATGGCAAACCAGCATGAAAAAAAGACAGTTTGACCTGATTGCGTTTGACTGGGACGGTACCCTTTTTGACTCCACGGCCATCATCACCCGCTGCATCCAGCTTGCGGTCGCGGATGTGGGCGGTACGGTGCCCAGCGACGAAGATGCGGCCTACGTCATTGGCATGGCTCTGGGCCCGGCTCTGGCGCATGCGGCGCCGGATGTGCCAAAAGAAAAGCACCCTGAACTGGGCGCGCGTTATCGCCATCACTACGTGGCGGGTCAAAGCGATATCAATCTATTCAAGGGCGTGCTGCCTCTATTGACCGCGCTGCGCGGCCGGCAGCACATTCTTGCGGTCGCCACCGGAAAAAGCCGCGCCGGATTAAATCAGGCCTTGCAGGCTGTGGAGCTCCGGGGGATGTTTGACGGTTCGCGCACGGCTGACGAAACCGCCGGTAAGCCCCATCCCTTGATGCTCAACGAGCTGATGGCTGAGTTTGATGTGGGCCCGGAGCGCACGTTGATGGTTGGCGACACGACCCATGATCTTCAGATGGCCGTAAACGCAGGTTGTGCCAGCGTAGGGGTCAGTTACGGGGCCCACAAGCCCGACTCGTTTGAAATGTTGAATCCGCGATTCGTGGCGCATTCGGTGGGCGAACTTCATGATTGGTTGCTCGAAAATGGATGACATCCGTATTCCCCTTTGCAACTCACCGGACCTCCTGGACAGCGGTGAAGGCATTCCTTTCGACGTGACTTACCACGGACAGACCTGCCGCGCGTTTGCGATACGGCATGATGGCCGTGTTCACGCCTATTTAAACCGGTGTTCGCATGTACCCATGGAAATGGATTACCAACCCAACCGCTTTTTTGACATGACGGGCCAGTGGTTGATGTGCGCCACCCATGGTGCCATGTACAGCCCGTCAACTGGAACCTGCCTTGGCGGGCCATGCCGCGGCGGCCTGGTGAAAATTACTCTCTCGGAGGAAGATGGCGTGGTGCACTGGCATACTGCCCATAACCTCAAACCTGTTGAATTTTGACTATGACTGATCCAACCCGTCCGGAAAACCAAAATATGGAACCAAATTGGTCTGAAACCACCTCTGAGCACGCTCGAGAATCTGTAAAAAAAGAAGCTGCGATGGCAAAGGGTGACCCATCGGGATGGGAACGCGCAACGCTGGAGAAGCTCGTATTCGCCACTTTGGGTGAGCAGCGGGCTGCCCGCCGCTGGCGTACATTCACTCGCCTGGCCTGGCTGGCATTTTTTGCTTTCGTCGTCTGGGCCATCATGAGCCGGGCCGCGCCTACGGCCGATATGTCCTCAGACCACACCGCTGTGGTTCAAATCAAGGGCGAGATCGCTTCGGGCGGCGACGCCAGTGCGGAATCCACACTTGCTGCCATGCGCGGTGCTTTCGAAGACAAGGGAGCCAAGGCGGTTGTACTGCTGATTAACTCGCCAGGCGGCAGCCCTGTACAGGCTGGCATCATCAATGATGAAATCCGGCGGTTGAAGGGCATCCACAAGAAGCCCGTCTATGCGGTGGTTGAAGAGTCTTGCGCGTCTGCCGCCTATTACATTGCTGTTGCCGCAGACAAAATTTATGTGGACAAGGCCAGCATTGTGGGCAGCATTGGTGTGCTGATGGATGGATTTGGCTTTACCTCGTTGATGGAAAAGCTGGGTGTTGAGCGCCGCTTGATGACAGCGGGTGCCAATAAAGGGTTTCTTGACCCTTTCAGCCCCCAGACAGACGTGCAGAAAGCCTTCGCACAAACCTTGCTGGACGAAATTCACAAACAGTTTATTGACGCCGTAAAGGCCGGGCGCGGCAAGCGTCTGAAGGAAACGCCCGAAATTTTCAGTGGACTTTTCTGGAGTGGTCAGCAAGCCGTGGCGCTGGGGCTGGCTGATGAGCTGGGCAACCTGGACTACGTCGCGCGTGAGGTCGTAAAAGCGGAGGAGATTATTGACTACACAGTGCGTGACAACGTGGCCGAACGACTGGCCAAGCGTTTTGGTGCCGCTTTCGGCGAAGCGAGCGTTCGCGCCACGAAAACGGCGCCCGTGTTGCGATAGCGTACCTGGCGACGCGTATCAGCGCCCAATACAAAAAACAGCGGGCGTCTGGTTGTCCGGCCCCTCGGGCGACTGGCGCCAGCCCCGCACCGTCGTGCTCTTGGTTTGGGCGGTTGTCAACGTCAGACCGCTGCTCACCGATAGCCGCGTGTTGCCTTGCAGGGTTTGAACCAGCGCCTGCAGCAGCGGGCCGTTCCGATAGGGCGTTTCAATGAAGAGTTGCGTCTGACCGGATTTCAGCGCGAGTGATTCCAGTGCCTTTATTCTCGCAATTCGCTCGCTGGCATCCTGCGGCAGGTAGCCCGCAAAGGCAAAGTTCTGACCTCCGAGCCCACTCGCTGCCAGGGCCAGCAACAGGGATACCGGGCCTACCAGCGGAACCACGTCAATGCCAAGATCATGGGCGGCGCGTACCACCGAAGACCCCGGGTCGGCCACGGCGGGCATGCCAGCCTCGCTCATGAGGCCCATGTCGTGCCCTTGAGTAGCGGCAGCCAGCAATGGCTTGGCGTCAAAGGACCCGCCATGATCGCCCTTTTTGTGGACCTCCCGTGGCAATTCCTGAATTTGCTGGCTTTGTAGCGGCAATGCCAGTGGATACAGCGCGTTGACGCGTTTGAGGTAGGCACGCGCCGTTTTCGCGTTTTCACAAACCCAGTGTTCCAGGCGAGCTGCGATTTGCAGCGTAGCACCAGGCATCACCTCACTTAAGGGTGTTTCTGCGGCGCAGCCAAAGTCCAGTGGCGCCGGAACCAGATACAGGCGTCCTGGCTCGAGCCCACTCATAAGATAACCATGCCGGCTGCGCGAAGCATGCGACAGGTGCGAATCAGCGGCAGGCCAACCAGTGCGGTCGGGTCATCATTCTCAATAGATTCCAGAATGGAAATACCCAAACCTTCACTCTTGGCGCTGCCCGCGCAGTCATAGGGTTTTTCGGCTTGGAGATAGGCTTCGATTTCGCTGTCGTTCAGTTCGCGGAAGGTCACTTTCACCTGTGCCAGGTCCATCTGCGCAAACTTGCTCTCCCGGCATACCACCGCCACCGCGGTTTGGAAAACGACCGTCTGGCCGCGCATGCGCTGCAGTTGTGCAACCGCTCGGGCGTGCGTGTGAGGCTTGCCCAGCGCGTCGCCGTGCAAATCCGCCACCTGGTCGGAACCAATGACCACCGCTGCTGGGTGTCTGGCGGCCACGGCGCGTGCCTTGGCCATCGCGAGGCGGCAGGCCAGCTGTTTGGGCGTTTCGTTCGCGTGAGGTGCTTCGTCAACGTCCGGCGAGGCCACCTCGAATGGCAAGCGCAGACGCTCGAGCAGTTCGCGTCGATAGAGCGATGTGGAGCCCAAAACGAGTTGGCGCTGGGCAGGTCGCCGCGAAGTGTGATCAGTCATTTGCTGATTCTCTTACACTCGAGGTATGTCACTTGCCAAATCCTCCGCCCGTATTGACCCAAAAGGGTTGGCGCGCTCCGGCGGGGCCTTGGAGGGGCATGATTCGCTATCAAAATACGAGCGATTAATGCAAGAAACACGGGGGCCAAGGGGTGAAAACACTGTAGATTGGTATGCCAGCGGGGAAATTCGTGGCGGTGTCGATGGGCAAGATCAAGTGTGGCTAAGTTTGAACGCTGAAGCTACTCTGCCCCTCGAATGTCAGCGTTGCCTTCAAAGTGTTGAAACCCAGCTGACCGTAGAGCGGAAATTCCGGTTTGTGCGGGACGAAGCCACAGCAGAGGCAGAAGATGAAACGTCAGACGAAGACCTGCTCGTGCTGGAAAAAGACTTTGACTTGAAAACACTGATTGAAGACGAGCTGTTGATGGCCATTCCATTGATTCCACATCATGAAATTTGCCCGATTCCGGTCCAACTTGAGGCCGCCGACGCCGATTTCGATGCTGCAACGTCGGAAAAAGCCAACCCCTTCTCTGCACTGGCGGCCCTGCGCGGCGGCAAATCTGGGTGATTGGTCGGGTGCCGGGGGGTATCTGGGCTATAATGCGAAGCTAATCGCGAACTGGCCGTTAGGGCTTATCGCGTACCCAGTCAGCTTTATCAGCTGAGCGGATTTACCAACTTCACGCATTGTCTTTTTGCGATGCATTTATCAGGAGCGGATCATGGCCGTCCAGCAAAACAAAAAATCACCTTCCAAGCGCGGCATGCATCGTTCGCACAATGCCCTGGTTGTTCCGGGCATCGCCGTTGAGCCCACCACGGGCGAAACGCATTTGCGTCACCACATAAGCCCTACCGGTTTTTATCGTGGCCGCAAGGTTCTCAAGACCAAGTCTGAAGCCTGATTCGCAACAAAATGCCAGGCCCGGGGCTACTTTAATGGTAGCGTCGGGCCTTTGTTTTGATGCCTGTGCTTGCAGTTTTACTTGCCGCCTCGCCTACCTCTAGCAATCGGCTGGTGTCTTCATGATCACTATTGCTGTTGATTGCATGGGCGGCGACCATGGGCCGGTATTTACCTTGCCCGCCTGCCGCCAATTCCTTGACCGTTTCCCGGACGCTTCGGTAATTCTTGTGGGACAGGCCGCGAGCCTGCAGAATTTTTCGCACCCACGTGCCACCAAGCTGACGGCCACCGAAGTGGTTGGCATGGACGACCCGCTGGAAGTTGCGCTGCGCAGGAAAAAAGATTCGTCCATGCGCGTTGCCATCGACCAGGTCAAGGCTGGCGCGGCACAGGCGGCGGTGTCTGCTGGCAATACTGCGGCGCTGATGGCAATTTCCCGCTATGTCCTCAAAACGCTGGATGGCATAGACCGCCCGGCCATAGCGGCACAAATCCCCAATACATTGGGCGGTGCTACCACGGTTCTTGACATGGGTGCCAATGTGGATTGCTCTGAAGAGCATCTGTTTCAATTCGCTGTGATGGGCTCAGCCCTGGTTTCCGTGCTCAGCGGCAACGACAATCCGACAGTAGGCTTGCTAAATATTGGCGAAGAAGCGATAAAAGGTAACGAAATCATTAAAAAAGCGGGTGAATTGCTGCGAACTGCATTTAAATCGGGCGATTTGAATTTTTATGGAAATGTTGAAGGCAATGACATTTTCAAAGGAACCGTTGATATCGTGGTTTGCGATGGGTTCGTTGGCAATGTGGCACTAAAGACCAGCGAAGGGCTAGCCGCCATGATTGTCCAATTCCTGAAAACAGAGTTTTCTCGCAGCATTTTCACGAAAATGGCGGCCATCGTCGCTTATCCGGTGATATCTGCGCTTAAAAGACGCATGGACCATCGACGGTACAACGGTGGTGCGTTGTTGGGGCTTCGGGGCCTTGTCTTCAAGAGTCACGGTTCAGCCGATGCGTTGGCGTTCGAATATGCGTTGGTGCGGGCGTATGATGCGGCCAGAAACAATTTGCTGGACAAAGTGAAGAGACGCATCGCACATGCAGCGCCTTTGCTGATGGCGACTGGTTCCGCTTCGCAAATCGCCACCTTGCCGCCAGCGCTGTAAAACTGCTGCTGCGAATATATAAATTGAACCTGCTGTGTTGCGCCCGTAAATGAGACGTTATTCCCGTATCACCGGTACCGGCAGTTTTTTGCCGCCGCGCAAACTGACGAATGCCGATCTGGTCGAGCAGTTGGCAAAAACCGGCGTTGAAACTTCTGACGAATGGATTGTCGAGCGCACCGGCATCCGCGCCCGCCATTTTGCGGCCGACGATGTGTCCTGCAGCGATTTGGCCACTGCCGCTGCCCGTAGGGCGCTGGAGGCGGCGGGCCTTGCGGCCAGCGATATCGACCTGATCATCGTCGCGACATCGACGCCGGACATGGTGTTCCCGTCTACGGCATGCATCGTCCAGAACAAGTTGGGCGCCAACGGCGGCGCTGCCTTTGACGTGCAGGCTGTCTGCAGCGGATTTGTTTATGCGCTGACAGTGGCTGACGCCATGATCCAGAGTGGAGCGGCAAATAATGCGCTGGTGATCGGCGCAGAAGTTTTCTCCCGCATTCTCGATTTCAAAGACCGCACCACCTGTGTGTTGTTTGGTGATGGCGCCGGCGCCGTGGTGTTGCAAGCCTCGCGCGAGCCTGGCATTCTGGCCAGCGACCTGCATGCTGACGGCAAGCATGTGGGCATTCTGTGCGTTCCCGGCCATGTGTCTGGCGGCTCCATCACCGGAGACCCGCTGCTCAAGATGGATGGCCAGGCTGTTTTCAAGCTGGCCGTGGGGGTGCTGGAAGAGGCGGCGCTAGCCGCATTGGCCAAGGCTGGCAAACAGGCGGTTGATATCGACTGGCTGATTCCCCATCAGGCCAATATCCGCATCATGCAAAGCACGGCAAAGAAGCTGAAGCTGCCGATGGACAAGGTCGTGGTCACGGTGGATCAGCATGGCAATACATCGGCCGCGTCCATCCCTCTGGCGCTCGATGCGGGCGTGCGCTCAGGCAAGGTCAAGCCGGGTCAGCTGCTGATGCTCGAAGGCGTGGGTGGCGGTTTTACCTGGGGCGCTGTGCTATTAAAATTGTAGCTTATTGCGCTTATTCTACGGGGGCTAGAGCCAATTTTTAAGTGTAATTTTGCAAATTAGCATTAGAAAATCAATGAAATCATTCGCGTTTGTCTTTCCGGGTCAAGGGTCGCAAGCTATGGGCATGCTGGATGGCTGGGGCGACCACCCTGTGGTGGTGCAAACGCTCAAGGAGGCGTCTGACGCGCTGGGGGAAAACATTGGCCAGCTGATTCATGAAGGTCCCAAAGAGGCGCTGGCGTTGACAACGAATACGCAGCCCGTGATGCTGGTTGCCGGTGTGGCGGCCTATCGCGTGTGGATGGCCGAGACCGGCATCGAGCCTCAAGCTGTGGCGGGGCATTCGCTGGGTGAATACAGTGCATTGGTTGCTGCGGGCGTCTTGACACTATCGCAGGCTGCGCCACTGGTACGGCTGCGGGCACAGGCCATGCAGGACGCGGTGCCCGTCGGCACGGGGGCGATGGCGGCGATTTTGGGTATGGATGCCGCAAAAGTAATTTCCGGTTGCGCCGATGTGACAGCCAGTTTTGGCAACGACTCGATCGAGACCGTTCAGGCCGCCAATTTCAATGACCCAGTGCAGACAGTCATTGCCGGGAGCAAGGCAGCTGTTGAAAAAGCCTGTGAAGTTCTCAAAGCCAGCGGAGCCAAGCGGGCGCTACCGCTGCCGGTGTCGGCTCCGTTTCACTCCAGTTTGATGCGGCCTGCGGCAGAAAAACTGCGGGAGCGGCTTGAATCGGTCGACTTTGGATCGCCGCGCATGGCGCTTATCAACAATGTTGATGTCGCGGTGGAGGTGCAGGCAGACCGCATTCGGGATGCGCTTTACCGCCAGGCCTTTGGTCCGGTGCGATGGGTGGAATGCGTGCAGGCCATCAAGGCCCGCGGCATCAATTTACTTGTCGAGTGTGGCCCCGGGAAGGTGCTGGCCGGGATGGTCAAACGTATCGATGCCGAGTTGACCGGGCTTCCCCTGTTCGATCCTGCCAGTCTTGCAGAAGTGAAAGGTTTTCTCGAATGAGTGACAACGATAGCGCCGCACAAGCCCAAGCCCCGCGGTTCGAAGGCCAGGTTGCCCTGGTGACAGGTGCCTCACGCGGCATTGGTGCTGCCATTGCGCTGGAGCTCGCCAAAAAAGGCCTGAAAGTGATTGGAACCGCTACGACCGACTCCGGTGCGACCGGTATCAGCGCGGCTTTGGCACAATACCCGGGCTGCGCGGGCCGGAGCCTCAATGTGAATGACGTCGCCGCGGCCCAGGCGCTGATTGACGCCATCACCAAGGAACACGGCGCGCTGCATGTGTTGGTCAACAACGCGGGCATCACCCGCGACAACCTGGCCATGCGCATGAAAGACGAGGATTGGGATGCTGTGATTGACACCAATCTGAAAGCCGTTTTTCGTATGAGTCGTGGCGTGATGCGCCAGATGATGAAGCAGCGATATGGTCGCATCATCAGCATCACCAGTGTGGTGGGGGCGTCCGGCAATCCGGGTCAGGCCAATTACGCGGCAGCAAAGGCCGGTGTGGCCGGCATGACCCGCGCCCTGGCGCGCGAGTTGGGGTCGCGCAATGTAACGGTCAACTGTATTGCGCCCGGCTTTATTGATACAGACATGACGTCCAGTCTGCCGGAGGCCCAGCAAAAAGCCCTGCTCACGCAGATACCGCTGGGGCATCTGGGCAAACCGGCTGATATCGCGCATGCGGTCGCGTTTCTGGCATCACCGCTGGCGGGTTACGTGACGGGCCAGGAGCTGCACGTCAATGGCGGCATGTATATGTAAGCGCGTACAGTCCCGGTTTGGTGACCGGGTCATGCGAGCGGTTAAAATCTTTAATTCTTTACAACCCTTTGAGGGAATCCATGAGCGATATCGAAGCACGTGTCAAAAAAATCATTGCCGAACAACTCGGTGTTGAAGAGTCTCAAGTTACCAGCGCCAAGGCTTTTGTAGCCGACCTCGGCGCCGATTCCCTGGACACGGTGGAACTCGTCATGGCGCTTGAGGACGAGTTTGGCATTGAAATTCCTGACGAAGATGCCGAGAAGATCACGACCGTACAAAACGCCATCGACTACGCCAACGCGCATCAAAAAGCCTGATTGCAGGGATAGCAGCGCATGTCCCGCCGTCGTGTAGTCGTAACCGGTCTGGGTTGCATTTCCCCTGTCGGCAATACCGTCGCAGAATCGTGGGCCGCGTTGTTGACCGGCCAGTCCGGCATTGATCTCATCACCAGCTTTGACGCCAGTGCCTTTGCCTGCAAATTTGCCGGCGAGGTCAAGGGCTTCAATATTGCTGACTATATTCCCGAGAAAGAGGCGCGCCATATGGATCGCTTCATTCACCTCGGGCTTGCGGCAGCATGTCAGGCGGTTGCTGATTCCGGCTTGCCAATCGGTGATGCGCTGGGCGAGGAGGAGGCAACCCGAATTGGCTGCAATATCGGCTCCGGCATTGGCGGTCTGCCGCTGATTGAGGCTACACGCGACGAACTTGTTGCGCGTGGTCCGCGGCGGATTTCGCCGTTTTTTGTGCCGGCATCAATCATCAACATGATTTCGGGCCACGTATCCATCAAGTTTGGCTTTAAGGGTCCAAACATTGGTGTTGTAACGGCCTGCACCACGGGCTTGCATGCGATTGGTATTTCGGCCCGAATGATCGAATATGGGGACTGCGATGTGATGGTGGCAGGTGGGGCTGAGGCCACGGTGTCGCCGCTCGGTGTCGGCGGCTTTGCCGCCGCTCGGGCACTGAGCACCCGTAACGATGACCCCAAAGCGGCCTCGCGCCCCTGGGACAAAGACCGTGATGGTTTTGTGTTGGGTGAGGGCGCTGGCGTGATGGTGCTTGAAGAATATGAGCACGCAAAAGCGCGCGGCGCAAAAATTTACGCCGAATTGACAGGTTTTGGCCTCAGTGGGGACGCGCACCACATGACAGCTCCTGATGTGGATGGCCCTCGACGATCCATGCAAATGGCACTTCGCAACGCTGGCGTCAACCCGTCGGATGTGCATTACGTCAATGCGCACGGCACTTCGACGCCGTTGGGTGACGCCAACGAAACCAATGCAATCAAGGCGGCGTTTGGCGATGCGGCCAAAGGCCTTGTGGTGAATTCCACCAAGTCCATGACGGGTCACCTGTTGGGCGGCGCTGGCGGAATTGAGTCAGTCTTTACCGTGCTGGCGGTTCATCATCAGAAGAGCCCGCCCACGATCAACATTTTCAATCAGGATCCAGAGTGCGATCTGGATTACTGCGCCAATGCCGCCCGCGATATGCGGATCGATGTGGCGGTCAAGAACAACTTCGGGTTCGGCGGGACCAACGGCACGCTCGTTTTCAAGCGGGTTTAGAGCCGTCCGGGCGGCACGACAGCATGTATAGCGCCCCTGCGGTCAGCTATCCGGTCAAGCGTTCACACATCCATTTGCTCGTACTGACCTCACTGTGGTTGATGGCTGCGCTGGCCTGGCTGGTCTGGGTTCTGGAGCCGCGTGTGCCCGGGTGGCGCCATGGGCTTGGGATGTTTGCGCTGCTCTGCACGGGCGTATATGCGGGCGTCGATTGGTGGCGATCCCCTGTCGGTCAACTTTGCTGGGATCGCTCGCGCTGGCAATGGATGGAGGCGCGCCGTGGCGGAGTGCCTTCCGACCAACCCTTGGTCGTAGACGGGTCGATAGCGGTGAAACTTGATTTTCAGTTTCTGGTTTTGCTTCGATTCGTGCCTCAAACCGGACAATCTGCCCCTGGAATATCGCCATTTGCAATGAAATGGATGTGGCTGGAGCGCAGCTGGAGCCGTGGGCACTGGGTCGCACTCAGGCGCGCCCTGTACGCGCGAGTCGTTCCCTTGGCCGCGGTTGGCGTGGAGGCCGAACCTATATTGCGCAGCGCTGCCAAAGGTGTGGATTCCCCATGACAGACGCGCCTCAGCCGTCCAACCCACCTGCCGACAGTGACCTGATGCTGGTCGAGCGCACCGTCGCGGGCGACCAACGGGCATTTGAGTTGCTGGTCATCAAGTATCAACGGCGCATTCAGCGCCTGATCGGGCGCATGGTCCGTGACGTGGATCTGGTCGAGGACATCGCCCAGGAGACCTTTATCCGTGCCTATCGCGCCTTGCATCAGTTTCGTGGGGATGCGCAGTTCTACACTTGGCTGTACAGGATCGCCGTCAACACTGCCAAAAAATCGCTGCTTGAGCTCAAACGCGATCCAACGGTATCCGAGGGGTCTTTGCATTCGGCGGATGATGACGATGAAACTTCCTGGCGCGGAAACGAACCAATATCAGATGAGACGCCGGAATCTGTGTTGGCCGCAAGAGAAATTGCAGCCGCGGTGAATGCGGCGATGGAAGCCCTGCCGGATGACTTGCGTCAGGCAGTAACCTTGCGCGAAATTGAAGGATTGAGTTATGAGGAAATCTCGACCGTCATGAATTGCCCGATCGGAACAGTCCGATCGCGCATTTTCAGGGCGCGCGAGGCGATTTCGGAAAAGGTCAAACCGCTTTTGGACAATCAGACTGGCAAGCGTTGGTGAGGCGGGGTGAACGATGGAACAGGCGTATAAGACTAGTGGGGCCCGACGGGGCGAATTGCAATGACAGACAGGATTTTGAACACTCGTGAAGCGATTTCCGCGCTGGCAGATGGCCAGTTGCGTGGGCAGGAATTTGTGCGGGCAGTCGAAGCCGTGCATACCAACGGCGACGCTCGAGCGGCGTGGCATGCCTATCATCTGGTTGGCGATGTTTTGCGAACGGGTGACCTGCCTGATCGAGGCAATGATCTGGACTTTGTGGTTCGTTTGCAGGCGCGTCTGCAAGAGGAGCGTATCGTAACGGTAGCGCCAGATGCTCCCAAAGAGATAGCTGATACTGCAATAAGTACGGGGGCTAAAAGCCATGTTGACACTAAAAAAGACAGTTCAAACGCTTCCTGGTTCAATTGGAGGGTGGGAGTGGGGTTGGCGACAGTTTCTGCCGTTGCGGTCCTCAGTTGGTCCCTGGCAGGTGGCGGCGTGGGTGGCGGGCGGTCAGATTTGCTGGCCGCTGTGCCGATGCCAGCGGCTGTCCAGGCAACCAGCTTGGCCTCGGGCCAGGCGGCAGGCGGGCAGGAGCCTGTGATGATTCGCGATCCGCGTCTGGACGAGCTTATGGCCGCGCACCGACAGTTCGGCGGGGCATCGGCGCTGCAAATGCCTACGGGCTTTTTGCAAAACGCCACCTTTGAATCCTCTGGCCGCTAGAGCCCTTAAAGCGCACTCTCAAACACCATCCCATCATGCGCGTGAAAGGGTCACTGATTTTCCCGTTCGGCAAGTGTCGCGACATGTCGAGGCGCGGACTGGCTTCCTGGCGCCAGCTGTTATTGGCGATGCCATTTATGGCGGCGGCCCCGGTGTTATTGGCCCAGACCAGCGCATCGCCCGCGGCGCATACGCCGGCAACGCCTGCCGAGGTCAGTCAGTCGGACGGGGCAGTTTCTGACTGGCTTGCGCGCATGCACGAGGGCGCGAGGCGACTCTCTTACATAGGCACCTTTGTGGTGTCCTCTCAAGCCGGCATGGCCAGTGCCAAAATTTGGCATGTATGCGATGGAGATCAGCAGGCTGAGCGGGTGGAGTCACTCAGCGGCGTGCCCCGATCCACGTTCCGGCGGAATGAGCAGGTCATTACCTTTTTGCCGCAATCCCGGCTTGCGGTTGCCGAGCGCCGCGCCGCGCCCGGGCTGTTTGCCGGCCTTTTGCAGACCGGCGACTCGCGGATATCGAAGTTTTATACCGCTCGCCGTATCGGTGTTGACCGCGTTGCCGGGTTTGACGCCGAAGTCGTTCAATTGCAGCCGCGCGACCAGTTGCGTTATGGATACCGCGTCTGGAACGAGAATAAAACGGGCATGCTGGTAAAGCTGCAGACCCTCGATGTGGATGGCCATGTGCTGGAACAGTCCGCCTTTTCCGAGTTGCAACTGGATGCTCCCGTG
>JAHEBY010000354.1 GCA_024642025.1 Comamonadaceae bacterium
CGGCGCATTACCTTGCCGCTGATACGCCCCGCCATATTGTCGGCACTGGTCTATAGCTTCGTGCGCAGCATGACGGCCATCAGCGCCGTGATCTTTTTGGTCAGCGCTCGGCACGACATGGCCACCAGCTACATCATCGGCCGGGTCGAAAACAACGAGTATGGCGTTGCCATTGCCTATTCCACCGTGTTGATTCTGGTGATGCTCGCCGCCATAGGGCTGTTTCAGTGGCTGGTGGGCCAACGCCGCCTGGGACGACGCGGTGGGCAGCCCGAGGCTTCAATGATTGCAGGAGGAGCATGAACACAACATCGCAAGCCAACGGTCGCAAAGGCCCGGCCCGGGTCGTTTTTGACCGCGTCACCAAACGCTACGGCACCAGCACCACGGCGGCAGTGGACCAGATTTCTCTCGACTTTCCCGCCGGCAAGCTCGTCACCCTGCTCGGGCCTTCGGGCTGCGGCAAGACCACGACGCTGCGCATGATTGCCGGGCTGGAGATGGCCACGTCCGGGCGCATTCTGATTGGTGACGAAGACGTAACCCACCTGCCAGCCACCGCGCGCGATGTGTCCATGGTGTTTCAATCGTACGCATTGTTCCCGCATATGTCAGTGCTTGAAAACGTGTCCTACGGCCTGAAAATGTCGGGCCACGCGAAAGGCGAGATTGCGTCCCGGGTGCGCGACGTTCTCAAACAGCTCGGGCTTGAAAACCTGAGTGCCCGCTATCCCAACGAGCTCTCGGGCGGCCAGCAGCAGCGCGTGGCGGTGGCGCGGGCCATTGTGCTGGAGCCCCGCGTGCTGCTGTTTGATGAGCCGCTTTCCAACCTCGACGCCAAGCTGCGCCGCTATGTGCGGCAGGAAATCCGCGACCTTCAGCAGGCGCTGGGCCTCACCGTGGTGTATGTCACGCACGACCAGGAAGAAGCACTTGCAGTTTCAGACATTGTGGTGGTGATGAACAACGCCACCATCGCGCAGCAAGGCACGCCGCGGGAACTTCACGACCGTCCGCTGACGCGCTTTGTGGCCGATTTCATTGGTGGCGCCAACGTGCTTCCCTGCGAGATCGTATCCACTCAGGGTGAACACGCCACGATCCGGCTGGGCGAGCTCAGTTTGCATACCAACAACTGTACGGGCGGTACGGCCCTGCGACACGTAGCGGTCAGACCCAACCGTGTGGCCCTGATGCCTACCGGTAGCCCCGGCACGCTGGACGCCATGATCCAGAAAGCCACCTACGTCGGCGAACAGATGGAGTACACGGTGCAAACTGCATTGGGCGACCTGTTTGTCACCTCGCACGACACCGACCACCCCAAAACGGCGGGCGACAAGGTTGCCATCGGATTTGGTCAGGGCGACGTGGTCTTGCTGGGCGACTGAAGCAACCTGTCTTCAGCGCAACCGCGCGACGTCGCTACTTTGCCGCAGCCTGAGTGGCCACCACGAGTTGCTCCAATTTGGCTTTGGCCGCTCCTGATTCGATAGCTTTCAGTGCTCTATCGATACCGGCTTGCATGGTGTCGGCAACGTTGGCGGCATACAGTGCGACACCGGCGTTAAGCGCCACAATGTCTTTGGCAGCGCCGGGTGTGTTGTCCAGCACACCCATCAACATGGCTTTGGACTCTTCGGGCGTCTCCACCTTGAGCGCGCGGTTGCTGGCCATGGCCATGCCGAAGTCTTCCGGGTGAATTTCGTATTCGGTGATCTCGCCCTTGTACAGTTCACCCACCAGCGTGGCCGCACCCAGGCTCACCTCGTCCATGCCATCGCGGCCATACACCACCAGCGCATGCTCGGCGCCCAGGCGCTGCAGCGCACGCACCTGAATGCCCACGAGGTCAGGGTGAAAAACGCCCATCAGAATATTGGGGGCTCCAGCCGGGTTGGTCAGCGGCCCCAGCAGATTGAAGATGGTTTTGATGCCCAGTTCCTTGCGGACCGGAGCCACATTCTTCATGGCCGGATGATGATTGGGCGCGAACATGAAGCCTACGCCCACGTCGGCAATGCATTTCGCGATCAGCGCGGGCGAGAGGTTGATGTTGACGCCCAGACTCTCCAGCACGTCGGCGCTGCCGCTTTTGCTCGACACGCTGCGCCCACCGTGCTTGCTGACTTTGGCACCCGCCGCCGCCGCCACAAACATGGAGCAGGTGGAGATGTTGAAGGTGTGCGAGCCGTCGCCGCCGGTGCCCACAATGTCAACCAAGTGCGTTTTGTCTGCCACGTCAACCTTGGTGGAAAACTCGCGCATCACCTGTGCTGCCGCGGTGATCTCGCCAATGGTTTCCTTCTTGACGCGCAAACCAGTGATCAGGGCGGCCATCATTACGGGCGATAGCTCGCCACTCATGATCTGCCGCACGATGTGCAGCATTTCGTCGTGAAAAATCTCGCGGTGTTCGATGGTGCGCAAGAGCGCCTCCTGCGGCGCTATCTTGACGGCTGGCCGGGCGGTGTTGGTCATGATGCAGGGTCTCCTCTTTTAATGTTGTCAGTGTGCGGTCTGGTCAGACAGCGCCAGTTTCAGACCGAAGCCGATAAACAGCGCGCCAGCCGTGCGCTCCAGCCAGAGCATGCCGCGTTGCAGGACAGTAAGCCGTTTGGCAATGACCGCGCCGAGCGCGGCATACGCGAAATTAACCCACAAGCCGTTGAAATTGAACAGGAGCCCCAGCACAACGAACGTGATGGTTTTGTGCTGCGCCGACGGCGAGATGAACTGCGGCAAAAAGGCCAGAAAAAACAACGCCACCTTGGGGTTAAGCGCATTGGTCCAAAACCCGCTGATGAACACTTTTTTCAAGCTTTTTTGGCCACTAGCCCCCGTCTGTATTGCATCAATAGCTATTGTATTTGTAGCAATCGGCTTGCCAAACAGCATTTTCCCCAAGCCAAGCATGCTCCAGCCCACATAGGCGAGGTAGGCCGCTCCCAGCCATTTCAGCGCCATAAACGCCGTGCTGGATGCCGCAATCAGTACACTCACACCCAGCGCCGCAGCGGCAATGTGCACAAAGCAGCCTGCGGTGATGCCCAGCGCAGCCACGGCCCCGGCCCGCCAGCCGGACTTGATGGCATGGGTCAGGATGTAAAGCACATCCGGCCCGGGTGTGAAGTTCAGGAGCAGGCCCGCTGCGATGAACAGGGCAATGTGATCAATACCGCTAAACATGGTCGTTACCCGTTAAAAACCTACCGAAGATCAGGCGCTAAAAAAATCACGAATGGCGCCAATGGCCCGATCCACGCCTTCGGCATCCACATCCAGATGCGTAACGAACCGCAGCCGATATAAGCCCGTGGCCAGCACACCGCGCGCCTTGAGAAACGGCAACAGCTCGGCCGAGCGCGCTTTGGCGTCACCGACCAGATCCACAAAAACA
>JAHEBY010000355.1 GCA_024642025.1 Comamonadaceae bacterium
CATAGACCTCCACCTGCACGGTGATTGAGGTGCGCCCAATGCGAGTCAGCGATGAAAAAAACGACAGAATGTCGCCAATGCGCACCGGTTGCTTGAAGATGAACTCGTTCACTGCCACGGTGGCCATTCGGCCCTGGGCGTAACGGGCTGGAATAACAGAACCGGCCAAGTCCACCTGTGCCATGACCCAGCCGCCAAAAATATCACCATTGGCATTGCAATCTGCTGGCATGGGTATAACCTTCAGGACGAGCTCCCTGTCAGTTGGCAATTGAACGCTCGGCACACTTGAATGGTCAGACATGGGCACAATGGAGAGTTGATCAGCTCCCGGATTGTCGTTCATGCGTCGAAGCGGCGAACTCGCCTCCCCATCTTTTACTGCCCCTCAAGCATCCGCGCAAGCGCCCGAGCGGTCTGATCGGGCCACACTGGCCCGGCTTTTCCCTTACCTCTGGCGCTACAAATGGCGCGTGATGGCCGCACTGGCGTTCATGGTTGGCGCCAAAGTGGCCAACGTGGGCGTGCCGGTTTTGCTCAAGACGATGGTGGACGCGCTCAGCATCAAGCCGGGCGACCCGCAGGCGGTGCTGGTGTTGCCGGTTGCGCTGTTGATTGGCTATGGCCTGCTACGCCTGTGCACATCGCTATTTACCGAGCTGCGGGAGCTGGTGTTTGCCAAAGCCACTGAAGGCGCATCGCGCAGCATAGCGTTGGAAGTATTTCGTCACCTGCATGCGCTGAGCCTGCGTTTTCATCTGGAGCGCCAGACCGGTGGCATGACACGTGACATTGAGCGCGGATCCCGGGGCGTTCACTCGCTCATCAGCTATTCACTTTATAGCATCGTGCCTACACTGATTGAGGTGGTCATGGTGCTGTCGATTCTGGCGGTGAAATTTGATGTGTGGTTTGCAGTGATCACGATTGTGGCGCTTGTGTTTTACGTGACCTTCACCGTGACGGTGACCGAGTGGCGCACGCAATTTCGTAAAAAGATGAACGAAATGGACTCCACGGCTAACAGCCGCGCGATTGATTCACTGTTGAATTACGAAACCGTCAAGTATTTCAACAACGAGGAGTTTGAGGCACAGCGCTACAACCAGCATCTGGAGCAATATCGCCGTGCTGCCATCAAGAGCCAGACGACGCTCTCGTTGCTCAATACCGGTCAGCAACTCATCATTGCCGTGGCGTTGATCGCCATGCTGTATCGCGCGACGCAAGGCGTTGTCGATGGCCGGATGACCCTGGGCGATCTGGTGATGGTCAATGCCTTCATGATCCAGCTCTACATTCCACTGGGTTTTCTGGGCGTGCTGTATCGCGAGATCAAGCAAAGCCTCACCGATCTGGACAAGATGTTCAACTTGCTGGAGAAAGAGCGTGAAATCGCCGACCGACCTGGTGCTGAAGCGCTCGGGATTGTGGCAGCACCCATTGTCCGGTTTGAGCATGTGAGTTTTGCTTACGATGCGATGGACAGATCAAAGCACCCCGCCAAGGGCCGTACGATCCTGCACGACGTCAGCTTCGAGATTCCGGCGGGCAAAACCGTTGCGGTGGTAGGGCCGTCGGGTGCTGGCAAGTCCACGCTGGCCCGTCTGCTGTACCGTTTCTATGACGTACAGCAAGGCGGCATTTTTATAGGCGGGCGCAACATTCAGCACGTGACTCAGGCTAGCCTGCGCCGAGCCATTGGCATCGTGCCGCAAGACACCGTGCTGTTCAACGATACGATTGAATACAACATTGCCTACGGAAGTCCAGGCGCGTCGACCGAGCAAGTGCAGGAAGCCGCACGTGCGGCGCGGATTCACGACTTTATTGTCAGCACCCCTGCGGGCTATGGTGCGATGGTGGGCGAGAGGGGGCTCAAGCTCTCCGGCGGCGAAAAGCAGCGCGTAGCCATTGCGCGCACGTTGCTTAAAAACCCGCCCATCCTGATTTTTGACGAGGCCACCAGTGCGCTCGATTCAGCCAACGAGCGGGCCATTCAGGCTGAACTGCAAGGTGTGGCGCGAAACAAGACCACGCTGGTCATTGCCCATCGGCTGTCCACCGTGGTGGACGCGCATGAAATTCTGGTAATGGATGGTGGCCACATCATTGAGCGGGGAACCCACATGGCCTTGTTGGCCATGAATGGGCGCTATGCCTCGATGTGGGCATTGCAGAAGTCGGACAGTAAGTAAATTTTGGTGAGCGCTGCGCGACGCATAAAGTGGCGTTATGCGTGCAATGCATAATCTGGCCGATGGAAACCAAGTGGCTTGAAGACTTCATTTCGTTGGCTGAAACCCGCAGTTTTAGCCGCTCGGCGCAGTTGCGTCATGTCACCCAACCCGCATTTTCGCGGCGCATCCAGTCTCTGGAAGCCTGGGCAGGCACCAATCTCGTAGATCGCAGCAGCTACCCCACGCGTCTCACGCCTGCCGGAGAGACGCTTTATGACCAGTCGATGGAAATGCTTCAGGCGCTGCAAAGCACGCGTGCCATGCTGCGCGCGCACACGTCTTCCGCTCGGGATGTTATTGAATTTGCTGTTCCGCATACGCTCGCTTTCACATTCTTCCCGGCATGGGTGACCGGATTGCGTGAGAAATTCGGCCCACTTAAAAGTCGGTTGATAGCACTGAATGTGCACGATGCCGTTTTGCGGCTGGTTGAAGGCAGTTGCGATTTGCTGATCGCCTACCACCACATTTCTCATCCGTTCCAGCTCGACCCTGAACGCTATGAAATGGTGAGCCTGGGTGAAGAAGTGGTGGCACCTTACTCCAGGCCTGATGCGCAGGGCGCGCCCCTGTTCGAATTGCCGGGTCGCCCCGGCAAGCTACTGCCTTACCTTGGCTACGCGCCAGGTGCCTATATGGCTCAAATGGTCGATTTAATATTGAAGGGGTCGAAATCGGCGATTCACTTTGATCGGGTTTACGAAACCGACATGGCCGAGGGCCTCAAAGCCATGGCTTTGGAAGGGCACGGGGTTGCGTTCCTGCCCTTTAGCGCCGTGAAGAAAGAGCTGACGGCACGCCGCCTGGTCAGTGCACTCACGCCCGAAACCAGAGACCTGCAAATCACCATGGACGTGCGCGTTTACCGGGAACGCCCCACCAATGGCGAGAATGGGCGTAGCGCGGCACGTGTCAAGCGCGGGGCGGTCAAAACTTCAGACTCGATTAGCCAACCGATCAAAGGCAACGCCAGGGCGCTGTGGGACTTTCTGTTGACACAACAGGTCAAGCCGCAGGGCTAAAGCCGCTTTCTTTTGGGACAATGCGGCATGCCTGAAAACTCTCTACCTGCACCAGACCCATCTGTGCAACAGCTCAGCATCACACGCCCTGATGACTGGCACCTCCACGTGCGTGACGGCGACGCGCTCAAGG
>JAHEBY010000030.1 GCA_024642025.1 Comamonadaceae bacterium
CTGCGCAAGCGCGGCGCCGGCAGTGCAGACAAGAGCGATGGCAAGACGTTTCATGGGAAGCCCCTTTTGGTTGGTATGGGGCGTATCTTGCGTGGGGGTGGGTAAACGGTAGCTGAATGGAAGCAAAATTTTGACTTGAGAGGCCTGGGCAAATCCAAAGCCTGACCTGCACCCTGCCCGACCAATCTATTCGCGACGGATGGGCTTGACTCCCTCTCCCAAAGCACGCGTGCGTCGCCAGGCTCCGGGTGGCAATCCATACTCGCGCCGGAATGCGCGACTGAACGCCGTATCGGTCTGATAGCCGATGTCTTCTGCGATGCGCGACAACGGCGCTGTGCTGTGACGCAATAAATTGGCGGCCAGCATCATCCGCCATTGGGTCAGATAAGCGATGGGAGAACTGCCCACCATGTGCTGAAAGCGTTCGGCCAGCACGGATCTCGACGTGCCGCACTCGCGCGCCAGGTCTTCCAGGGTCCAGGCGAACGATGGACGGGCGTGGAGCGCCCCTAACGCCGCGCCAACGATGCGGTCCCCCAAGCTGGCTAGCCACCCAGTTCGTCCCTCCTGCTGTTCATTCATGTATTGCCGCAACACTTCAATGAACAAGACCTCGGCCAGTTTGGACAACACACCGTCGCCGCCGGGACGGGGCGAACGTGCTTCGATCAGCGCATAGCGCACGGAGGCCTCGAGCCAGTCACCCGCACTTGAGCCGCGCAGATTGACGCGAACCACAGGCGGCAACCCCGCCAGCATCAGACCGGCTAGCCGCGCGTCACAAGCCATGTAGCCGCAGATCAAGCGGGTCGTCGGACCACCTCCACCATAAGACAGCCGGCGGGGTCTACGTGCGAGTACTGTCGCCAGTCGGGCACCTTGGGCAGGTGGCAGGTTAATGGTTGAGGTCATGCGATGCGCATCGCCCTGTGGAAAAAGCACCGCGTCACCTGCTGCCAGATGCACAGGCTCCTGACCCTCGAGTTCGACAAAGCACTCCCCCTCGGTAATGAGGTGAAAGATCACGACACGCTCGGCGCTCGGCTCCAGGTAGGGTGCAGCGGCGTCAGCGTGCGGTGACTGGTAGCACCAGGGCGAGGTAAACCTGCCCTGGATGAAGATTGCTCCGACAAGATGAACGACGCGCAGCGTCTCGGACAACGCATCCATCACACGCAACCCGGCGTTACCAAGCTACGGCGGACGGCTTGGGTTGCATGCTGCCCGGAGTTTCGATAGGTTTTCATGCTGAAGTTGAGTGTCGCAGCATCACGACCAAATGCCAAGGTGCAGCCACAGAGCAGCTGTGTTCACGGACGATCGGGCAAGTTGGCCGGATTCTGAAACAAGCCACGCGGCTGAAAGCGCATAGCGCGGACGACCGAGCAGGATTCAGCGACGCGGGGTCAGGACGCATTCAAACGAACAAGCGTCTACTGCACATCAGGACCCAAGTGTTTCAACTTGGGCCCTCAACCGCGTAGCTGGCATCGGCTACGTCAACCTAAAGGAGATATCACATGCCTTTCATCAACGTCAAACTCATCGAAGGCGTCTTTTCGTCGGAGCAAAAATCCCAGATTATTCGCAAGCTCACTGACACGATGGTGTCCATCGAGGGCGAGGCCATGCGGTCCGTCACCTGGTGTGTTGTCGAGGAGGTCAAGAGCGGAGACTGGGGTATTGCGGGTAAGCCATTGAGCACGGCGGACGTCAAGGCGCTGGCGGCATCGAAGCCGGCAGTGGCCGCCTGACCGACAATCAGCCACCATCAACTTGGGGCGCAGATATGAACCATCAAAAGCACATTCAAAATGCCTTCGATCGGATGGCGCATGTCTTCAAAAAGCGTCCTGCAGCGGCCCTGGGCAGTGGCGTGATGGGCGCGCGTCTCGTTGACGGATTGCGGTGCGTGGCGCGCGAAGCAGACTGGCAGTTCACGATTGACATGCCGGCGGAAGCCGGAGGCACGGACTCTGGACCTCCCCCTGGCGTGCATGGGCGCGCTGCGTTGGCGAGTTGTCTGGCTATCGGTTACGGCATCTGCCTGGCGCGTGCCGGCATCACACCACAGAGTCTCGAGGTCGTCGTCCAGGCGGATTTCGACAACCGCGGCTTGTTAGGCATGGCCGACATATACCCAGGCTATCTGGCAGTGCAGCACACGCTGTACCTTGAGTGTGACGGGCCGCAAGATACGGTTCGGGCCGCCATTGAAGAGGCTCAACGGTGCAGCCCATACCTGCATATATTTCGCGACGCCCAACCTGTCACCGGGCAGGTGATCTTCGGCCCGCGATCGCGAACGGAGTAGTCGCATGGACTCGCGACTTCAATTGCGGGTTCAGCGATATGGGTGGGACCGCGCGGCGCCACATTACGAACTGGCCTGGAACCAAGCGCTCGCCCCGGCCACTGCCGCTGTACTTGCCTCGGCGGCACTGCAACCCGGCGAACATGTACTTGACGTCGCCTGCGGATCTGGCGTGCTGACACGCGCCGCCTGGCAAGCGGTGGCACGGCGTGGTGGGGAAGTGGTCGGTACAGATCTTTCGGAACAAATGCTCGCTCAAGCCTCAGAGCAATCACCACAATGCCGGTTCGTGCGTGCCGATGGGCAGCAGCTCGAGGACAGTCTTGCGAACGAAGAATTTGATGTGGTGCTGTGTGGCCTGGGCTTGATGTACATGCCTGATCCAGAGCTCGCATTGGCTTCAATGGTTCGCCGACTGCGTCCGGGCGGTCGCCTCGTCGCCTCTGTGTGGGGCGAGCGGAGGGCCTGCGCCTGGGCAGATCTTTTCCCAATCGTTGATGCGCAGGTGTACTCCGAAGTCTGTCCCATGTTCTTCCGACTCGGTGGCGGTGACGCGCTGGCGCGCGCACTGCGCGAGGCGGAGCTGGTCGGCGTCACCACTGAACGCATCGCGACAACAGCCGATTACGCCGATGCGCAGACCGCCTGTGATGCGGCATTTATCGCCGGGCCTGTCGCGCTGGCATATTCTCGGTTCGATGATGCGACCCGTTTGGCGGTGCAGGCCGAGTACTTGGCCTCTATTGAGCCTTGGCGCCTGGAATCGTGTTACAGCCTTCCCGGAGAGTTTGTGATTGGATGTGGGAAGTTGTCGTAGCAGTTCGCACTCGTGGTGGTGAATTGCTTTGCGTTTTAGTCTCGAAAGTACGGCGTTGGTCAGCTGTAGCTTTCACGCCTATACCTCATTACCAATCCTGTTGACACTCGACCCTGCCATCCCGGGCAGTGGGCATTTTTTTGGCGAGCGATGTTCACCCGAAAAAAAGCCGAAACACCAACGGGATCAGCAACGACGTGAGCACCACTTGCACGCCCAGCGCCAATCCCGCGTAGGCGCCCGCATCGGCGTTGACCTGCAAGGCGCGGGCGGCGCCAATGCCGTGTGACGCGGTGCCCAGCGCAAAGCCGCGCGCAGCCCAGCCAGCCGAGTCGGTAGGTATCCTGAGCACGCTAAAAAGAGCTTTGCCAAATAGCGCGCCCACCATGCCGGTAAGCACCGCGAACACGGCTGCCAGCGCCGGAATGCCGCCGATTTTTTCGGCAATACCCATGGCCACGGGCGCGGTGACCGATTTGGGCGCGAGCGACAGCAATACGTCGGGCGGCAAGCCCATCAGCCAGCCCAGCAACACGGCCGACAAGCTGGCAGCGGCCCCACCGGCCAGGGCGGCCAGCAGCAGATGCGCCCAGCGCTGGCGCAATTCGGCGCGTCGCTTCCACAGCGGCCAGCCCAACGCCACCACGGCGGGCCCGAGCAGAAAGTGAATGAACTGGGCGCCCGCAAAGTAGGTGGGGTAAGGCACGCCCGTGGCCAGCAGCACGCAGGAAATCGCCACCACACTCCACAGCACCGGGTTGGCCCACGGCGGCTGGCTCAACCTCACGTAGAGCCATTGCGCCAGCACGTAAACCACGAGGGTTGCCGTCAGCCCAAACAGTGGTGTTGCCGACAGGTAGACCCAGAGCTCGACAAAGTTTGACATCGGCGATGACCTCAAGACGCTAGGCTAAATAGACTTTGGATTAATGATTCGGGCCGCTCTTTGGCGCGGCCGGCTTGCGGCTCAAAAAGTGCATGGCCAGCACCGTCACGGTCATGCCCGCCAGCGTGGACAGCGCGATCACCAGCAACATGCGCAAACCATATTGGCTCACCAGCCCCAAGTGGGTGATGACCCCCACACCCACCGGTACAAACAAGAGCGACAGATGCGCCAGCAAAAAGCTGGCAACCGCCGCCACGGGCGCCTGAACCGCCTTGAAGCGCAAGGCAACCAGCAGCAGCAACATGCCAATCACCGGTCCGGGGAAGGGTAGCGACAGGCCGCGCGACATCAGCTCGCCAAGCGACTGCAAGGCCAGAAGCCAAGCGAACCCAGTGAGGCCCATCATGCCTGTGATTGTGGTGGTCGCAGCTTTGCTGCCGCCCATAATGGTACCGCCTTTTTTGTCCGGGTTGGCGTCGGGTGCCGGCGTCGCCATGCTGGCTAATTCCGTTTGGTTAGAACCGTGGCAAGTCTGGGAACTTGGCTGCGTATTTGGGCTGATTGCCGCGCACCAGCTCACGGCCATATTCGGCGCAGCGCTGCAGCGTGGGGATCACCTTGCCGGGGTTGAGCAGACCCTTGGCGTCAAACGCGCGCTTCACGGCAAACATCTGCTCGTTCTCGGCGGCGCTGAATTGCACGCACATGGAGTTGAGCTTTTCGACGCCCACGCCGTGCTCACCGGTTACCGTGCCGCCCATGGCGACGCTGGTTTCCAGAATTTCGGCGCCAAACTGCTCACAGCGGTGCAGCTGGTCGGCGTCGTTTGCATCAAACAGAATGAGCGGATGCAGGTTGCCGTCGCCCGCGTGAAACACATTGGCACAGCGCAGGTTGTACTTTTTCTCCATCTCGGCAATGGCCAGCAAAATATCGGCGAGCCGCTTGCGCGGAATGGTGGAGTCCATGCACATGTAGTCGGGGCTGATGCGCCCACTGGCCGGGAAGGCGTTTTTGCGCCCGCTCCAGAATCTCAGGCGCTCTGGTTCGTCCTTGCTCACGGCAATCGCGGTGGCGCCGTGGCGGGTCAGCACGTCCTGCATGCGGCCAATTTCCTCTTCCACTTCTTCAGGCGTGCCATCGCTTTCGCACAGCAAAATGGCTTCGGCGTTAAGGTCGTAACCCGCCTGCACAAAGCCCTCTACCGCAGCCGTCATGGGCTTGTCCATCATTTCAAGACCTGCGGGGATGATGCCTTCGGCAATCACGGCGGCTACCGCGTCGCCTGCCTTGCGGATGTCGTCAAAGCTGGCCATGATGCAGCGCGCCAGCTGCGGCTTGGGCACCAGTTTGACGGTAACCTCCACCGTCACGGCCAGCATGCCTTCAGACCCGATGATCAATGCCAGCAGGTCGTAACCCGGCGCGTCCAGTGCCTCACTGCCAAACTCAACCGGCTCGCCCTCGATGGTGAAGCCCCGAACCTTGAGCACGTTGTGCACCGTCATGCCGTATTTCAGGCAGTGCACGCCGCCCGAATTCTCGGCTACGTTACCACCAATCGTGCAGGCAATCTGGCTGGAGGGGTCGGGCGCGTAATACAGGCCGCACGGCGCAGCGGCTTCTGAAATGGCCAGGTTGCGCACGCCACTTTGCACACGCGCGGTGCGGCTGGGCAGGTCAATATCCAGAATCTTGTTGAATTTGGCCAGACTCAGTGTCACGCCCATCTGGTGTGGCATCGCACCGCCCGAGAGGCCGGTGCCTGCGCCGCGCGCCACCACCGGTATGTCGAGCGCGTGGCAGGCTTTCAGCACGGCTTGCACCTGGCCTTCGGTTTCGGGCAAGGCCACCACCAGCGGCCGCTGACGGTAGGCTGTGAGGCCATCGCACTCATAGGGTGTGGTGTCTTCGTTGTTCCACAGCAAGGCGTGGGCCGGTAAGACGGCCTGCAGCGCCTTGACAACCTGCGCCTGGCGCTCGGCCTTTTGTAGTGCAGAGGTTTGCGCGCTGGTCTGGGGTGCGTTCATGATGGTGAATGAATCGTGTTGGGTACAGGTCTAACTGTAGACGAGAGTGCCGACAGGCAGTTTGAGGAATTCTTCACGCGTTCATGAAATCTAGATTGCTATTAAAATAATAGCCATGTACGTTTATTGGACGCGGGCTAAGGGGCTATTTGCTCAATAAGTTTGCTGCTTTTAGGGTTTTCCCGTGCGTCAGGTCGCTGGATGTCGAAGTGATGGTCGCTGACTGGCAAGGCAGCTGGCTAGTCGAAACTGCTCGTGTCCGCCGGCCTTTGGCCTCCTCCATGATCTCGCCATTTCGCTTGGCCACCCGCTTCCCCAAACCCTCAGGAAACCACTTTCTTCAGCCATTCGGCAAACGCCGCGCATTCCCAACGCTCCATCATGCCTGCGCGCCAGCACAGGTAGTGCGCATGCGGGCTGGGCACGTCCTGCCCAAAAACCGCATTGGCGCCCAAGCGCACCAGCGTGCCATTCTCCAGCCAGGGTGCGCCGAGCTTCAGGCGCACCAGCGCCACGCCCATGCCAGCCGCCGCAGCGTCGCACATCAGGCCAATGTCGTTGAACTGCGAACCGTCCACCGGCTCAGGCCAGTCGAGCTGATGAGCGGCAAACCAGGTGCGCCAGGGCTCCAGCGGGCTTCTCAAAAGGGCTTCGCCATCGAGGTCTTGCGGCACGTCAAAAGGCCCGTGTTCGCGTACCCAGGCGGGCGACGCCAACGGTGTCACCAGATCCTTCATCAGGCACACATGCTCCACATCGGAGTAGCGCCCGGTGCCAAACCGCACTGTCAAATCGGCGTCTTCGGCCACCACGTCCAGCAGCGGAATCGACACCTGCAACGTCACGGCAATCTCGGGGTAGGCTTCGGTGAATTGGCGCAGCTTGGGTATCAGGATCGAGCGCGAGAAAGTCGGTGTCACCGCGAGGCGCAACTTGCGCTTGCCCGGCATGGCGCTGCTCGTCGGGAATTTTTGTAGCGTGGCCAGGCCTTCGCGTACGTGCGCGAGGTATTCGCTGCCCTCGACGGTGAGCGAAAAATCGGCGCGGCCAAACAGCTTGGTACCAATGATTTGCTCCAGCTGTTTGACGCGGTGGCTTACGGCGCTGGGCGTTACAAACAGCTCGTCAGCGGTTTGCGTCACGCTGCGTAGCCGGGCGAGCGCTTCAAATGTCAACAGGCACTGGATCGGGGGGATGCGGGTGGAAGACATCTGCCCATTTTGCCGTGAGTGCGCATCCGGGTTGCGCTCACGGCGCGCCGATACAATCTCGGCTCTCTGTTTGACCACTTTCGCCGCGCAGGTTGCGCATAAATTTTGACCGTGTCTGACCGTCTCTCCGTCCTGCCCCAATACCTGTTGCCCAAGCAGGCGCTTACCGTATTTGCCGGTTGGGTGGCCACTCGGCGCTATGGCGCCATGACCACGTGGTTGATCAAGTGGTTTGTGGGCAAGTATCAAGTGAATATGGCCGAGGCCGCCAACCCGGAAATTGCCAGCTATCCCAGCTTCAACGAATTCTTTACCCGTGCGCTGAAACCCGGCGCGCGACCCCTTGCGGGCGCCGACTTGATTTGTCCGGTGGACGGTGCCATCAGCCAGTTTGGCGCCATTGTCAAAGACCAGATTTTTCAGGCCAAGGGTCATCAGTACAGCACCACCGCCTTGCTTGCGGGCGACACCGCGCTGGCGGCAGGGTTCGAAGATGGCCAGTTCGCCACGCTGTACCTGAGCCCGAGGGACTACCACCGCATTCACATGCCGTGCGACGGGCGGCTGCTGCGCATGGTTTATGTGCCGGGCGCGCTGTTCTCGGTCAACCCCACCACGGCGCGTGGTGTGCCCGGCCTGTTTGCCCGCAACGAGCGCGTGGTGTGCGTGTTCGATTCAGCGAGCGGTCCTTTTGTGATGGTGCTGGTGGGCGCCACCATCGTGGGCAGCATGGCCACGGTGTGGCATGGCGTGGTGAACCCGCCACGCGGCGGAACCATTCGCGAATGGCGCTATGACGACGAGCAGGTGGAGCTCAAGCAGGGCGACGAGATGGGCCGATTTTTACTTGGCTCCACCGTCGTGATGCTGTTTCCCGCAGGCACGATGGGGTTCAATAAAAGCTGGTCGCCTGCAAGACCGGTGCGGCTTGGCGAGGCGATGTCGGACATTTCGTATATTGCGGCCTGAAGGGCTTCGCGCCGTTGCGGGCTCGAAGTTGAGTCGACGAGTGTAGGGGCCTAGTGCACGGCCACCGGGTTTTGAGCCAGCTCCGCGTACCGTTCCAGGGTTTCTTCCACTTCTTCCTGCGTGGGCGTATTGAGTTGCCACGCCGAAATGTGTTGCTGGAACAGCTCGGCCCACGAGCCATCAAGGTAGACCTCTTTGTTGGCGCGTTTGTCCACAATCTCGAAGCCGTGGCGGGCCAGCGTGGGGACTTCCAGTGCCAACGACGCGTCGTCACCGCCCACAACCTGCACGGCGTTCGCCAGCATGTGTGTCACCGAAAAGGTGTCGGAGTCGTAAAGCGTGTGCATGCCCAATTATCCCTTCAAACGTTTGCAACCCGCAGTTGGCTGCGGTTTGACCGTTTTCAAGGTGTGGTGTTCACGCTGAATTCACTTTTGCGCAGGCTCAGTCGCCGTTTCGCTCCACTGCTGGTCTACCCAGTCGCCGGCCGGCTGCGTGATGCGGATGCGTGCGGGCAGATACCCAAGCTCCGAGGACAGCCAGAGTTCGGCCTTTTGGTCATACTCACGCCGCGGGTTGCGAACCAGCTTGGTTGTGGCCAGCTGGCCGCCGGGCAAATCCAGCGTTTCTTCTTTTTCCAACTTCAAAATCCACGGGTCCGCAGAACGGGGCCCCACGGTTTGCACCGAGAACGTTGTGCCCAGGGGATATTTATCCGGCGCGGCCGCAATCAGGGCGCCCAACTGCATGAACACACTGAGCTGGTCCTGTGCCCCAGCGAGCAAGGGGGTCTCCGGCCCGTTGCTGAATGTGATGCGTTGTTTGCCATAGTCGAAATGGGCCGCCAGCTCGCTGCGAAACTTGTCGGAAAAGCGCTCCGGTTGCAGGCCCAGTTCGCCCAGTCGGCCGGTGCTGGTTCGCACCCGCGAGCCAATCAGAAAGGCGCTGACGGCCATGCGCGCGTCGTATCGCACGCCATCGTGGCGCCATTCCAGTTGTGCCGACGCGAAGTATCTGAGGCCGTCCTTATTCCCCGTCACCTTGTACTTGATGAGGGCTGGAGGCGGCACGCGCGTGGGCAAGACAGTCTTACCCCGGATGATCTCAATGCTTGTGCCACCGGGCTGTGCGATCGACAGGCCCGACGGTAGCGTGGGCGGTACATTCTTCTGCGTTAAAATTGCTACTGTATTTATAGCTAATGACGTATATTGCTCGGGGGCTGACGGGCTATTTGCCTGTATATCTGGAGCTTTTTCAGTGGTTTCAACCATTTTGGCAGCGGGGGGCGGGTCAATCACGTCGTCGGCACGGGCGAGCTTCAGGTCGGGTTGGGGGTCAGGAATGCCCTCGACCGGACCATCCGACAGGGCGGGCAGCGCCGAGCTGGCTGGAGTCGACGGGGCGCTGGCCACCATCGCGTCGCCTGCGGGTGCTGGCTCGGCTGGCTCGGGTTGCGCCACGGTCACCGCGTGAGCCTCCGGGCTCTTGGGTGGCGACGCCTTGGTTGGCGGGGCCCTGGGCGGCGTCGGGCCTACCTTGACCACAGGTTTTTCAGTTCCCGGCTCCTCGGGGACACGTGGCGCCGGGCTGATCGTGCGGGTCGTAAAGGCCCGCGCCGCTGCGGATTTTTGCTCTTCCAGCTCCACGGCAGTGCCCTGAAGCACCCATGCGTGCGCCGCGACCACGACAAGGGTAACCGCGGCCAGCGTTTTGGCTGGCATGCCGGTAACTGGCCACGCCGCGTTCATTGAACCGACGCCACGGAAGCGCCCAAATCGTTTGACCACTGCACGGCCGCCGCCCGCAAGGTGCCTGCCACATCGCCATCCCATCGGGTATCAACGGTTGCCACGGAGCCCAGTGCCACCAGGCCCAGCACCATGTGGCCATCGCAGTCAAAAACCGGTGCACAAAATGCCGCCACGCCGGGCAGCAAGGTGTCGATGACGCGGGCAATGCCATGCTGGCGCACCTCTTGCAACAGCGCATCCAACTGTGCGGCCGTGTGGGGCAGGTCAGGCCGCGCCAATTTGCGTGCGGTCACCAGCTCAAGCTTGAGCATTGGCGCCAGCGCGTCCCGCTGCAGGTAGGCAGCGAAGCAACGACCCGTTGCGCTGGACAGCAGCGGCATCACGTCACCCAGACGCAAGTTGACGGTGACCGCCAGTGCAGATTCCTCCCAGTGGACGATGGTAGGGCCGTGATTGCCCCAAACCGCCAGCGCCAGGGTGTGACCGAGTTGCATGGCCAGCGGGCCGACCCGATCCCGAGCAAGCTTCACAGCGTCCAGCCGTTCAAGCGAAGCGAGCCCCAACTTGAGCGCCGCCGGGCCCAGGTCGTATCGGGCGCTTCCCGCGTCCTGCGCAACCAGGCCCAGGCGCTGAAAGCTCACCAGATAGCGGTGCGCCTTGGCAGCGGTCATGCCTGCACTGCCTGCCAGATCGCGTAGCATCAACGGTCCGCTTGCACGGGCGAGCGCGTCGAGCAGGGTATAACCCACCTCAACTGACTGAATGCCCGCGCGCGCCTTGTTCATGTGCTGTGCACCCGTGTTTTAAAATTCCGGAAATTTTATTTAGTTAAATAAGTTTAACTATGCGTAATTCAAAGCGTACTCTAATTGCAGCGCACAAGGTACGCGTCGCTCAACAAGCCTTGCCTGGAGACCTGATCCCATGAAACTCGCCACCTACAAAGACGGCTCCCGCGACGGCCAGCTCGTCGTCGTTTCACGGGATTTGACCACGGCCCATTATGCGACGGGCATCGCCAGCCGCCTGCAGCAGGTGCTGGACGACTGGAACTTCATGTCGCCGCAATTGCAGGATGTCTACGCCGCGCTGAACCGCGTGGCTGAGGGCTCCAGCCCTGCTGGCCTGGCCCGCAACCCGTTTCCGTTTGACCCCGACATGTGCATGGCGCCACTGCCCCGCGCCTACCAGTGGGCCGACGGCTCAGCCTACATCAACCATGTGGAGCTGGTGCGCCTGGCGCGCAAGGCCGAAGTCCCTGCCAATTTTTATACCGAGCCGCTGATGTATCAGGGTGGCAGTGACGACTTTCTGGGCCCCCGCGACGACGTGGTGTGTGCGGACGAAGCCTGGGGCATCGATTTTGAGTCTGAGCTTGCCGTGGTCACCAGCGACCTGCCAATGAGTTGCACGCCCGAGCGGGCGCTCGACGGCGTTCGCCTCATGATGCTCGTCAACGACGTGAGCCTGCGCAACCTCATCCCCGAGGAGTTGGCCAAGGGCTTTGGCTTTGTGCAAAGCAAGCCTGCCACAGCGTTTAGCCCGGTGGCGGTGACGCTGGATGAAATCGGCGACGCTTGGCGCAAGGGCCGCGCCAGCCTCACCGTGCAAAGCACCTGGAATGGCCGCAAGGTGGGCATGTGCGATGCGGGCGAAGAGATGACGTTTCACTTTGGCCAGCTGATTGCCCACTTGTGCAAGACGCGTAATGTACGTGCCGGCAGCATCGTCGGCAGCGGCACCATCAGCAACCGTGCCATCGAGAAAAATGGCAAAAAGGAATGGGTCAACGGGTACAGCTGCATTGCCGAGAAGCGCGCCATCGAGACCATTCTGGATGGCCAGCCATCCACTTCCTACATGAAGTTTGGCGACATCATCCGCATCGAGGTCAAAGGCAAAGACGGCCAAAGCGTGTTTGGCGCCATTGAGCAGAAAGTTACGTCACAGTCTTGAGCTGAACGGCAAAAGCCTTCACGCCACGAAGCATCATCTCGATCGACACGGCTACCAGCACCAGACCCATCAAGCGCTCGAGCGCCACGACGATGCGGGTGCCCACGATGCGCTGAATGCGTTCGGCCATCACCAGCACCACGGCGCTCAGTGCCATGGTGATGCACAGCGCACCGATCCACTCCACGCGCCGCTCGGGCGCCTGGGATACCAGCAGCAGCACGGTTGCCAGCGCCGATGGGCCGGCAATGGCCGGAATGGCCAGCGGCACAATCAGCGGCTCACCCACAATCTCGGCGGCTTCGCCCGCAGCCTGCGGGAAGATCATGCGCAGCGCAATCAAAAATAGGATCACGCCGCCGCCAATCTGCAGCGACAGCTCGCTCAAATTCATCAGACGCAAAAAGCCGCTGCCGACGAACATGAAGGACAGCAGCAGGAAGAATGCAATCAGCACCTCCCGCAGAATCACCCACGGACGACGCTCGGGGGCCACGTGTTTGAGCGCGTTGGCGAAGATGGGGATATTGCCGATAGGATCCGTGATCAGGATCAGCAAAATGGTGGCTGATGCGAAGGTGTAATTCATGGTGCGAGCAGGATAGCAGTCCGTGAGAGTTTATGGAACAATTGAAGCCATGCAAGCCTTGCGCCGCGCCAAACTTATCACCCGCTTCGTGCTGGTGTGGTTTGCGTTGTCCATCGGCGCGGCAATTGCTTCGCCGCTGATCAAGCCGCAAGACATCATTCTGGTTTGC
>JAHEBY010000031.1 GCA_024642025.1 Comamonadaceae bacterium
AGGCACCAGTCATGCAGGACCTGGCCGTCCGAGCAATCCAGCGGGCCCCCCGGCTTGAGGTGAATGACCTCTGGCGTCGGCTTGCCGGACCCCGCCCGCGCTGCCCCGCCGGGTTTGGTGTCCGTCGACCCCGACGGCACCTGAAAAGCCCAGCCGCGTGTTTGCGAGGCATCGCTGGACAAGGTGAGGCAATCAAACTTGATCAGCTCACTGGGGTGCTGTGGCGTGCCATGTTGTCGCAGGTATTGAGGCGTGGCAACGCACAGACGGTGGTTGTCTGCCAGGCGGACGCTGACCAGCGACGAATCCGGCAAATCGCCAACCCTGACGGCGCAGTCAAAGCCGTCCCCGGCAATATCAATGACACGATCGCTCAGGTTGAGCGATATCGTTACCTCGGGATGCACCTCGCGGAATCTCGGCACCAAAGGCGCCACGTGGCGTCGCCCAAACCCGGCGGGGGCTGTGATACGCAAGTGGCCACTGGCTTTGGCACCTCCGGCGGATACGCTTGCCTCAGCATTGGCAAAGTCGACCAGAAGACGCTGGCAGTCTTCAAGATACGCGGCACCTTCGTGAGTGAGGGAGATCCGTCGGGTGGTGCGCAAAAGCAGTTTCACGCCAAGATGGGCCTCCAGGGCATCCAGTCGACGGCCCATGATGGCGGGAGCCACCCCTTCTGCGTTGGCGGCAGCGGTCAAGCTACCACGGGTGGCCACGGAGACAAAGGTTTCGATGGCTTTTAGTCTGTCCATACTCCGGAATTATGGGGGGCGCCGCTCGGAGGCCCGAATCGGGGTCAGATCGCTGCGACTGAGCGGAGCACCTCTGGCGTTGCAACGGGCAGACCAAAAAACTCAAGATAGGCAGGAATTTGCTCGAACAACATATCTGACCCGACCTGAAAACTACAACCCCGCGCTTGCACCGCAGTGAGAAATGCGGTCATTTCCTGCTTCATGACCACTTCCCCAACAAACGCCTGCGGCTCAATGCGCGACACGTCCATGGGCATGGGGTCACCCGCGTTCATGCCCATAGGCGTGGCGTTCACAACCACGTCAAAACCAGCAGGGTCGTTGCTGTCAGTCGCGAGGTCCAGCGCAGGGTAGTGTGCCTTCAGGCGCTGCGCCAGGGCTTGGGAGGCCTCAGCGCGGGCATCATACACACTAAGGGCCGCCACGCCGGCCCGCGCCAGCGATGCGGCAATGGCAGAGCCTACGCCTCCGCAACCCACCACCAGGGCCCGCGCACCCGCCAGTTTGCGCCCCTTGCGCAGCGCACCTTTTACGAAGCCTTCTCCATCGAACATGTCGCCCTGCAACCGGCCATCGGGCAGGCGCCGCACAGCGTTGCAGGCCCCGGCTATCGCGCCGGATGGCAATACGTCGTCCACCAAATCGACAGTGGCAGGCTTGTGCGGCATGGTAATCAGCGCGCCGCGTATGTTGGACAACTTGAACACGGCGGGCAGGAAGTTTGGGTAATCCTGGGCCTTGCATCCCATGGGTACCACCACCGCATTCACCCCGGCCTTTTCAAACCAGGGGTTGTAGATCATTGGCGACTTGAATGCGTGGGTGGGGAAACCAATGTGCGCGATGATTTCGGTGTTGCCGTCGATCATGACGCGGACGGCTTCAATGTTCGGGCCGCCTCGATTGCGGACACGGCAGCCCGCAGTGCGAGCAGGTAACTGTCCGCACCGAAGCCGCAGATCTGTCCTTTGACGATCTCGGCAAACACTGAAACATGACGGAACGGCTCGCGCGCATGGATGTTGGACATGTGCAGTTCCACAATGGGGCAGGTCAGAATGGCCAGGGCATCGCGAATGCCGTACGAATAGTGCGTCCAGGCGCCAGCATTGATCAGCACGCCGTCCACACCGTCAAGGTACCCCTTGTGGATCCGGTCACACATCTCACCCTCGCTGTTGGTCTGGAAATACTGCAACTCGGCTCCCAGCTCTTTGCCCAGCGCACCCAGTTTGCCGTTGATTTCATCGAGCGTGATGGTGCCATACTGTTTTGGGTCGCGCTTGCCAAACATGTTGTGATTGATGCCGTGAAGCATGAGAATTTTCATGGGTGCCCCTTGGAAATTAACTTGGGTTGAATTGAATTGAATTGAAATCAGTGGCTGAAACGGCAACTTATGCAACCTGGATTTCCACGGTTGAGCCCGCTTTGGCGGCAGTCAGGATAGCCTCCGTAACGCGCAGGTTTTGCAGCCCGTCATGCGCACTAACCAGGGGTTGTGCCTGCCCTCGAATAACTGAACAGAAATGCGCAATCTGGTGTTTGAGTGGGTCATCACGCGCCATTTCGGCTAGGCTGACGTCAAACTCCTTCCACCAGGAGCGGTCTTCGGCACGCGGGTAAGTCTTCAGGCGCATGGTGGGAACCGACAGGCTGCCGAAGGTGCCGGAAATGACGTAACAGTCTTCGTCTTCATAGGTCGAGTAGGCTGAGTTTTCCCGAGACGTTTGCTCCCAGCTGCGCGGACTGGCCGCGGTGTCAGACAACAGAAAAGTACCCAGCACACCGGAATCAAAACGCAAGTTGATCGCCACCGTATCTTCCACGGCGAAGCCCCGAACCGCATGACTGGAAAAGGCCTGCACCGCAACAATTTCGCCACACAACATGCGCAGGTTGTGCACTTCGTGAATCATGTTCAGCAGAACCGGGCCCGCACCGGGTTCTCGCCGCCAGGGGGCATCGGCAAAGTAGTGATCGGGCTTGAAGAACAGGGCGCTACCCATCACCCCAACCAGCCTGCCCAACTTGCCGGAGGTGACCACTTCTCTGGCCTTGGCCATGATGGGGCTGTGGGCCCGGTGATGACCTACCAGCACGGCGGCGCCTGAGCTCTCCACTGCCTTGACGAGCCTTTCACCCTCAGCTACTGAGGTGGCGACGGGCTTTTCAAGGAGGATGGGCAGCTTGGCGTCGATACATTGCAAGGCCTGCGGCACGTGCAATTGATTGGGCGTGGCCAGAACCAGCCCGTCCGGACGGTCTTTTCGCAGCAACTCATCGATGGAAGCATAGAGAGGGACGCCTGCATCCTTCGCCACCTGGAAGGCACCGGGCGACGGATCGACGATGGCCGCCAAACTGCACGCGTCACTCTCTTGAATGACCGCAATGTGAGCCTTGCCAATGTAGCCCGCGCCAGCGACAGCTATACGGAGGCTGCTCATGTCGTGCTCACATAGCGCAGAATCATTTGCACGATGTTTTCACGACGCGTGGCTATATACGATGGCGACTGAATGCTCTGCTGGAAGATCAGGCCAAAGGTGTGCCGGTTGGACACATTGAAAAAGTTAAGCGCGGAAATGGAGGCATGAATGTCAGTCGCGTCCAGCCCGGCCCGGAACACACCGTCAGCTACCCCACGCTCGTAGATGCTGCGCAACACTGCAATGGCCGGCCGATTCAGATCCTGAATTTGGGTACTTTTGGCCAGGTACCGACCCCGGTTGATGTTTTCGGCCATCACCATCCGCACGTAACTCTCATTGCCCAAGTGGTGATCAAACATGACGGTCACCAGGCAACGCAACGCCGCTTCAGGCGCCATGTCGTCCAGATGTAATCGCAATTCACTGTCCCTTACGCCCGCGTAAGACTGCTCCAGCGCCGCAAGATACAAACCATCCTTGCTTCCGAAGTAGTAATAAATCATGCGCTTGCTGGTATTGGTGGCCGCGGCGATTTCATCGATGCGGGCACCCGCCAGGCCTTTTTCGCCAAATTCGCGCACCGCGACGCGCAAAATTTCCTCGCGTGTTCGCAACGCATCATTGGTTCGCACCTTGACTCGTCGCTTCGCCCCCAAATGCCCCACCGCAGCCGCGCCAACTGGACTGGCGTCTGGCGAGAGATTATTTTGTACCATTTGGTTCATGATAGCGGAAATTTTCTCATTGCCTCCCAGTATTGCCATTTTTTGGTATCAGAACGCAGTGAAAATTTAAATTTGTACTAAATAGTACATTTTTTTCAACACCATGTTATTATTCGACCGCAGCCAGCCGTTTGCGCTGTGAAAGAACTTTAAAACAGGAGACAAATCTGATGAAAACCCAAGTTACACGTCGCGGCGTTATCGCCGCCGTTGCCGCCACCTCATTGATGGTGATTGCCGGCGTTGCCGGCGCACAGGAAAAGCTCAAGTTGCGACTGTCAGCTCCCTCTTCCGTGACCGATCAACGCGCAGTAGCCATGACAACCGTATTTGGTCCAGCGGTTGCCGACTTTGCAACTTTTGAACCGCACTGGAATGCCGAGTTGTTCAAGCAGGGTACTGAGCTGGAAGCTATTTCACGCGGCAATCTCGAGATGTCCATCGCTTCGGCGCAGGAACTGGCGGAGTTTTTCCCAGAGTTTTCCATTTTTGCATCTGCCTACTTGCACCGCGATGCGGCTCACCAGAAGAAGGTGTTTGAATCTGACCTGTTCAAGCCGTTCAAAAAGATGGTGGAAGACAAGCTGGGCGTCAAGTTATTGAGCGTGATGTATCTCGGCCGCCGCCAGCTCAACCTGCGCACCGACAAGAAGATCAACACACCTGAAGACATGGCTGGCATCAAACTGCGCATGCCTGGCTCTGAGTCCTGGATGTTCATGGGCCGTGCATTAGGCGCCAACCCTACGCCAATGGCATTTACCGAGGTGTACACCGGCTTGCAGACTGGCGCCATTGACGGCCAGGACAATCCGCTGCCCACCGACAAGGACGCCAAGTTCTACGAAGTCACCAAACAAATCGTTTTGACCAGCCATCTGGTTGACCTGAACTACATCACCATCAGCAAGAAGGCGTTCGACAAGCTGTCACCCGCGAACCAGGCCAAGCTGCAAAAGGCGGCGGATGACGCTGCCGAGTCGGGTCGCCAGAAGCAGCTCAAACTCGAAGACGAGTTGGTCCAGTTCTTCAAGGACAAGGGTCTGCAGGTGTACACACCCAACGTTGATGCATTCCGAAGCAAGGCCCAGAAAATGTATCTGGAGTCCGACCTGTCAAAAGCGTGGCCCAAGGGCCTGATCGAAAAGATCAACGCGCTCTGATCTAAACCTTTCATCTCAGAGCCATGCAAACCAGACTCGACTGGTGGCAGGCGAGGGCCGATGACGTGGCGGTGGGCTTGCTCACCGCCATGTTTTTGGCGTTCGTACTGCAGATCGCCGCGCGCTACGTCATCAAATTTCCGCTTCCGTGGACGCTGGAACTGAGTTTGACGACTTGGTTGTGGACCGTCTTCTGGGGCTCCGCCCTGTGCCTGCGTCACGCGGATCACATTACTTTCGACATGCTGTACAACGCGGTGGGCCCAAGGACGAAAAAGGTCTTTGGCATCGTCTCATCCGTGGCCATCATCGCCGCCATGGTGCTGTCATTTCCGGCCACCTGGGACTGGGTGAGCTTTCTCACCATCAAGAAAAGTGCCACCATGCGTATCCCACTGGCCTACGTATTTTCGATTTACATGTTGTTCATGGCAGGTACGATCGTTATCTATTGCCTGCGGCTGCGCGACATTTTCAAAAGCGACGCCACAGAAAGTCGAGCCGGACAGGGGCAGATATGAGTCTCGCCTTCACACTGTGCCTGGTGGCACTATTTGTCCTTGCGGCGATCGGCACGCCCATCGCGCATTCCATCATCCTGAGTGCCCTGCTCTATCTGTTCGTCAAAGGCCAGGACCTTGGCATCGCGGCAGAGCAGATCAGTTACGGGCTTTACGACAGCTTTGTGCTTCTGGCTGTGCCACTTTTCATTGTGGCCGCGAACATCATGAACGCGGGCGCTGTCACCGACAGGCTGCTGCGATTTTGCGTGGCGCTGGTCGGTCGATTCAAAGGGGGGCTTGGTCATGTCAACGTCGTGGCCAGCCTGATCTTCTCTGGCATGTCGGGTTCGGCCGTCGCTGACGCTGCCGGCATGGGAAAAGTCATCATTGAAATGATGGTCAAGGACAATCGATATACCCGGGGCTATGCTGCGGCCATTACCGCTGCAGCAGCGACCATCGGGCCGATCATTCCACCATCCATTCCCATGGTGCTGTATGCCCTGATTTCCGACACCTCGATCGGCTATCTTTTTCTGGGCGGCATTGTCCCTGGCCTGCTGATGGGCGTGGTCCTGATGGCCATGAATACCTATATCTCGCACAAGCGAGGATTTGCGTCCGACGAAGTAGTGCCGCTCAGGGAAATTCCCAAACTCACGGTGCAGGCGTTCCCTGCCCTGCTAATGCCCATCATTCTTTTGTACGGCATCTATGGCGGCGCCACGACACCCACTGAGGCGGCGGCCGTCGCCGCCGCTTATGCGCTGTTTCTGGCGGCATTCTTCTATCGTGCGCTGTCCTTGAAGAAACTGCGTGCCGTGATGCTCGAGAGCGTCAAGTCTTCGGCGTCAGTCGGGCTGGTAATTGGCGGCGCGCTGATCCTGAACTACATCGTAGCTTCTGAGAACATCCCCAAACTGCTGGCCGACGCCATGGTTGGCATGAACATTTCACCGATGGCCTTTCTGCTGGGCGTGAACGTTTTGCTGCTGTTGCTCGGATGTATTCTTGATGCCTCAACCATCATTCTGGTGATCGTGCCGCTATTTGTAGTGGCGGCCAAAGCGTTGGGCATTGACCTGATCCACTTTGGCGTAGTGGTGGTCGTGAACTGCATGATCGGACTGATCACGCCGCCTTATGGCATCCTGCTGTTTGTTATCAATGCGACCACGGGCATTCCGTTGATCGAAATGATCCGCGAAATCGGCCCGTTCCTCATCGCTTTGCTGATCGCTCTGGCGCTGCTGATCTTCTTCCCGCAACTCGTGTTGTGGTTGCCGATGATGTTTGGTTACGTCGGATAGGCCGCTTGCCGCGGGTGGTCGGCCCCGCAACCGGTCAGACCAGCGGAACGGTTAGTTTTTCAATCACGGCCATCGTGTCAGGTCGAACACCACGCCACCAGGCAAAGGCTTCCGCAGCCTGCTCGGCGAGCATGCCCACACCATCGGCCAGTTGCTTGACACCGGCGTTTTGCGCCAGACGCAAAAAGGGTGTCAAGCCTTTGCCATAGGCCAGCTCGTAGGCGAGCGCGCCATTGGCAAATACGTCGGCGGGAACCGGTGGCAACTCGGCGCGCAAACTGGCCGACGTGGCGTTGATCACCAGATCAAACTGCTGGCCGGCCATATCGGCATAGCCGCAAGCGCGCACCTGGTCTGCGCCAGCGCCCTGCTGCCGGCCAATGTCCACAAGCTCTGCAGTCTTTGCCGCCGTGCGGTTGGCAATCACCACCAAGGCTGGCGCGTGCGCCAAAAACGGCACCAGCGCGCCACGTGCCGCACCGCCGGCGCCGAGTATCAGGATGCGTTGACCCCGCAAGGGTCGCTGCAGGTTGTGCGTCACATCGCGCACCAACCCGACGCCATCAAAATTCTCAGCCATTACGCGCTCGCCCTCGAATTTCAGCGCGTTGGCCGCGCCAGCCAGTTGCACCGCCTGCGACCGCTCGGTAGCGTAGGCAAAGGCGTCAAGCTTGAACGGCGCCGTAACGTTCAGGCCGCGTCCGCCGCGGGCACGAAACGCATCTACATCGGCAGCAAACACCTGGCCTTCGATTTTGGTGTATTCCAGGTCCTGCCCGGTGGCCTGTGCAAACGCCGTGTGGATCAATGGCGATTTGCTCTGCTGTATGGGGTTGCCGATTACGGCATATTGGTCAGTCATGGTCTTGATTTGGCTGGTTTTACTCGTCTAGCAATTTCACGGATTCTTCGGCATACAAAACGCCATCGTTCACCAAGGTGTCGATGTCGGCCTCTGAATAGCCCAGGCTGGCCGCTATGTCCCGGTTGTGTTGCCCCAAAAGCGGCGCGGGGCCGCTGGGTAAGGTGTCGCAATCCGAAAAACGAAACGGCAGGTTAGGCAGGCTGATCTTACCCAGCAACGGGTGGTCCTGCTCCACCACCATGCCGCGTGCCATTGTTTGGGGGTCGGCCAGCACCTGGTCGATCGTTTGCACGGGGGAGGCTGGCACACCCGCCGCATCCAGTTCGGCGCAGCAGTCACGCACGGATCGCGACAGCGTCCAGCCACGCACTTTGGCCAGAATGCTTTCACGGTTGGCATTGCGCCCAGCCTGGTCGTGCAGACTGCTGTCAGCCGCATAGGCCTCGCCGCCGATGAGCCGGGCCAGGCTGATCCAGGTGTCGGACATCTGGGCAGCAATCACCAGGTAGCCGTCTTTCGCCGTGAACGAGCCATACACAGTGCTTTGCGGCAGATCGTGACCGGTCTGAACCGGCAGTTCTGTGCCGCCGCTCAATAGGTAGCTCTGCGCGGCGAAGTCGTGCATGGAGACCATGCAGTCGTACAGCGCAATGTCGATGTGCTGGCCCAGCCCGCTGCTGACGCGACCAAACAGCGCAGCGCAGATGGCCGACACGCCATGCATGCCGGCATACATATCGGCAATGGGCATCCGAAAGAGCGGTGGCGGCTCACCGGGCACGCCAATCAGTGACATGGCGCCGCTCTTGGCTTCGGCAATCAAACCGAAGCCGGCACGCGCCGCGTCCGGACCCGTATGGCCGTAGGCAGACACCGAGCAATACACCAGCTTCGGGTTGCGCCGGGATAGCTCTTCATACCCCAGACCCAGCTTGTTGAGCGCGCCGGGGCGGTAGTTCTCGACGAATACATCAGCGCTGTCGGTCAGCTGGTGCATCAGCGCCAGGCCACGCGAGTCGCGCAGGTTGACGCACAGGCCCTGCTTGCCCATGTTCTGCTGCATGAAGTAACCGCTCTGCCCGCCAACCATCGTCGGGCTGGCTCGGCCTGCGTCACCCGCGACAGGGCGCTCAACCTTGATGACTTCAGCGCCCATGGCACTCAGGCAGCGCGACATATGGGGCCCGGCAAGAAAGTGGCTGTAGTCGATGACGCGAATGCCTGCCAAGGGCAGTTTTTGGGTGTTTTTATGCATGGAATTGGCCTCTAGCCCCTGTCGGATATATACAAATAGCTATGTATTTAATAGCAAGAAATGTTTAAGCCGTGACGGATCAACCGGTCACGGCATCCGGCCTGCGCGGAATCATCAGGCGGTGTTCGCCCTTTTGCACCACCCGACCGTCCTGGTTGATCAGCTCGGACGGCAGCACCACGATGCCCCAGCCGGGCTTGCTTTTGGACGCGCGCATCGTGCCCACGGTGAACTTCACATGCAGCACGTCGTTGACCTTGATTGGCAGCAGAAAGTCCCACGTCCAGCCCAGCGACATCCCGGGCAGAAAGCGGTAGTCGCTGCGGGTTTTCAGGCCATCGGCAATGCTCTGGCCAAACAGGCCGTGCGCCACGATGCAGCCAAAGTGGCTGGCATTGGCATACGCCTCGTCCACGTGCACGGGCGTGTAGTCACCCGTGAGGTCGGCATACGCCTGAATCCGCTCCTTTGTCACACGGTAGCTGGGGCTGATGCAGGCATCGCCCACCTGGGCGTCGTCCCAGTATTTCTCGGGCGTGGTGGGTTGGGTGAATTCGGGGTGCATCATGGCCGGGCCCTCGGGTTTACCGCCAGCACTTGCGCCACGCTGCCTGGCGCGGCCTGCATCAGCTCCACGGCCAGGCCATCGGGCAGTTGCAGCCAGTTGCGACCTTGCGGCAGCTGTTTCACGCCGAATTTGTGACATTCGGCAATCGCTGCCTCAAGGTCTTCCACCATGATGCCAAGATGCGCCAGCCAGCCTGCGTCATTGCTCGGCGGCGCTTCAAATTCAGGTGTGCTCATGAGCTGCATGCCACCAATCGTCCAGTACTGCCGGGGTGCGTCCGTCGGGCCGTCGATTTCGCGCACGTCCATGCCGAGCGCCTCGTAAAAGAAGTTGATGTGCCACTGGATGTCTTTCACGCGCACGGCGACGTGTTCAACGTAGGATTTTTTTGCGAAAGCCATGAATGAGTACCTCGCCTCGAAGTGATCAGGATGCTGCCGGGGCAACACATGCCGTGTTGCGGAGCACCATTGCCCGCTCGACGCCTTTCATGCAGGCCACCAGCGCCAGATTGACCGGCGTTGGCACGCCGAACCTGACGCCCTGACGCACCACTGCACCATTGACAAAATCAATCTCTGTGGGCGAGCCTTTCTCAAGGCTTTGCAGCATGGATGTCTTGAATTCAAACGGCAAACCGGCGCCTGCTTTGATCCAGGCCTCGATTGGGTCCGCCATGCTCAGGCGGACTCCCGCCGCCCTGGCGACTGCCATCGCCTCAGCAACGGCCGCCACGGCGCAGGCTTGCAGGTCCGCCAGGCGGTACATCTCGCCATACGTGAGTCCGGTGATGCCGGTCACCGCGCCGGTCGCCACATTGATCAACAATTTGTCCCACATGGTGCCCACAATGTTGTCGCTGACCTGGGTTTTCAAACCGGCAGCACTGAATTCGGTCGCAATGCGCTCACTGCGCTCGCTCAACGCGCCATCCAGCTCGCCAATATACGTAGCCTTGCCGCGCGTACCGACGGAGACGTGGCCGGGCGCCAGCATCACGCCGCCCACATAGGTTTTGCCGGCAAGCACCTTGTTGCGACCCACCGAATCGGCCAGGATGTCTTCGTGTCCGAGTCCGTTTTGCAGGGACAGCACGACCGTGTGATCACCGACGATGCAGGCCGCCTGGGCGATCACTTCTGCCGTGTGAAACGACTTCACCAGCACAATGATCAAGTCCACAGGGCCACAGCTTTCAGCAATTTCGCGGCAACTGGTGGTGGCACGCACAGGCACAACGCGGTCCACTCCCTCTTCGCGCAGGGTTAAACCGTGCACCCTCATCCGTTCAACATGTGCGTGGCCCCGATTGAGGAGCCATACGTCATGGCCACCTTCAGTCAACACGCCGCCGATGGCGCAACCCAAAGCCCCTGCACCGAGCACACAAATTTTCAAACCACTGACCTCCATGGTTTTGGCGCCCTGAATGACGCCAAGCCTTCGATGTTAGGGGTCGCACAAAATTGTGTAAATGCAATATTTAAAATAATATGCATTAATAAAGTAAATAATAGAACAGCGATGAACGACCTGCGAACGGACGGTTCGGACCACCTTGAGATCCGGCAATTGCGCCTGCTGGAACAGTTATTTGTGACGCGCAGCGTTAGCCGTGCTGCCGAAGCGCTGGGTCAAAGCCAGCCCACAGTCAGCATTGGCCTGGGCAAACTGCGAAAGCAACTGGGCGATCCCTTGTTTGTCCGTACCGCGCAAGGCATGCTGCCCACGCCCCGCACCGAGAGTCTGATCGCCACCACCCGGGAGGTATTGGCCGCGGTACAGCAGCTAAGCAGAAAAGAACCGGCCTTCGAGCCAGCCACCGCAGAGCGGCGGTTCGCGATCTTTATGACAGACGCCAGCCACATCACGCTGCTGCCGCAATTGCTGACGCATGTCCGGGCTGCGGCGCCCGGCGTGGCACTGCAAGCCAGCCTTATTGATGCCAATCTATCGCAGGTCCTGCAAAATGGTGACGCTGATCTGGCGATAGGGTTTCTGCCTTGGCTGGATGCGGGCTTTTATCAGCAAACGCTGTACGCGCAGGACTGGATTTGCCTGGCCAACGCCACCCATCCACGCTTGGCAAGTGACAGACCTTCGCAATGGAATCTGGCCACTTACCAAAACGAGGCGCACATTCACATCAGCTCTGGCACCGGCTACCAGCTACTTGACGACGCGCTGGCGTCCAGGCGCATCAAACGCCAGATCCAGCTGGATCTGCCCGGGTTTCTGGGTCTGGCAGCGATCTTGTCGGCCAGCGACCTGATAGCCACGCTTCCCAGACACATCGGCGAAACGCTGGCGAGAGCCGCAGGATTGCGGGTGCTGCCCTGCCCGTTTGATATTCCGGCCTTTACGGTCAAACAATACTGGCACGCCCGCTATCACCAAGACCCTGCGTGCCGTTGGCTGCGCGGAATATGTGCCGATTTATTCATGAAAACCGATAGAAGCCCCCGTTAAATATACGTACTTAGCTATTTATTTAGTAGTAACATCAACACGGGCCGAAGGTCTTCTTTGACATGAAATTCCTGCACGGCCCAGTTAAATACTGCAAACCCTGACGCTTCAAACCCTGCACCATGCCCGCAACTTTACAACCCGACCCGCGATGGCTGAACCCTGACCAATGCCGCGTCAGCGATCTCGCCCGCATCGTGCAAGCACCTACCCGTCTGGAAGACTGCCCGTCGGCCAGCAGCATTCTGAAAGGCGTGCCGGTGTACGACTGCGCCCGCCTGCGCGCCGGGCTGGACGCGTCTGCCGCAGGCAAGACCCGGCGTCGCGCGCTGATGGCCGAATGGGCGTCGGTGTGGGAAAGCGGCCCCGGTGTGCTGGTATTGCAAGGCCTGTACGACAACCTGGACGCGGTTGACGCCGCCAGCGCCGCGTTTCAGGCGCTGATTGACCAGGGGCGCAAAAGCGGCAGTGGCGCAGACCACTTCGCCAAGCCCGGCGCCAACGACCGGGTTTGGAACGCGCTGGAGAAACTCTGCCTGAGCGAGCCGCAACTGTTTGCCGCTTATTACGGCAACGGGATTCTGGCGATGGCGTGCGAGGCCTGGCTGGGCCCGGCGTATCAGATCACCTCGCAGGTG
>JAHEBY010000356.1 GCA_024642025.1 Comamonadaceae bacterium
AGCGCGGCGTGGTCGTGGCTGGCCACGCGGTCCAGCAGCGCGATCAGTTCCCCATCAGTGGCTTCAATATTCATGATCCGATTGTCTGCGATCGGCTGTCCGACGGCCGACTGGCCCCGGCGGTGGGCCGGCCCGCGGCTGAAGCGGGTGGGAAAACATTTCAATATTCGTCGATTGCTATGTTTAGCATAGCTGGCTACGTAATACTGACGGCGGCTAATGGGTGAAATCATGATTTGTTTTGGTGGAGGCTGCCAACTGAATTCGATGCCATGACTACGCGCGCCAGTGGCCTGTGGATTCAGGTGAACCCATACCCCACCAAAACCAAGGGATATGTTGAATCCAGATTCCGCCGCGGCTGCGTATTCAAACCGTCGGACGATTTTTCCGATTCCAACATTGAAGGAAACAAGATGAAATCTGTAATTCAAACCCTCGTCAGCCCAAACTCTATCGCTTCACGCCGCGCCTTCATGGGCCGCACCGGCACGCTATCCGCTGTGGCGGTGGCCATGCTGGCCGGCAAGGACGCGCTGGCCCAAGGCATGGGCGGTGACATGGCCAAAGACGTCAGCATCCTGAATGTGGCGCTGGGGCTGGAGCACGAAGCCATCAACGCCTATCAGTTGGGTGCCGGTAGCGGCCTGCTGCAAAAACCGGTACTGGACGTGGCGGTGCGTTTTCAGGCCGACCACAAGGCTCACCGCGACGCGCTGATTGCCACCATCCAGAAAATGGGTGGCACACCGGTGATGGAAAAGAAACTGGACGACTACGCCAAGGCCCTCAAGGCCGACACGCTGCGCAATCAGGGTGATGTGCTTAACTTGGCAGCTGGTCTGGAGCTGGGTGCCATCAACGCGTACTTGGGTGTGATTCCAGCCTTTGGGAACAAAGATCTGGCCAAAGTGGCGGGCCGTCTGGCAGCAGACGAGACCATGCACTACACATTGCTGGTCAATGCGCTGGGCCGTCCGCTGCCAGCGGGTGCACTGTCGTTTGGCGCCTGATGAACGCCAACCCGTTTCGTTACATGGTGATGTTGACGTGGGCTGCGTGGCTTTGCGCCGCGCAGGCTCAACCTGGCTCTGTCACGAACGGGAAGGCCATTTTCGAATCCCGTTGTATAGCCTGCCACAGCCTTGATGCCAACCGGGTTGGCCCTGCGCTGGGCACCGTGGCGGGTCGCGTTGCCGGAAAAGCGCCAGATTTTGCCTATTCAAATGCGCTCGGCCGGGCGTCACATGTCTGGACAAGGGAAAAACTTCTGGCTTGGCTCACCAACCCCGAGGACCTCGTGCCCGGTCAAGCCATGGGGTATCGCGTGGACTCTGACGGCGACCGGCAGGACGTGGTGAGTTACCTCGCGTCCTTATCGTTAAATCCCGGCGCGAAGTAACACCCACTTTTTAAATTATTCGTCCATCTAACTTACTGGAGATATCAATGACTCAATTCCGTACCGTCCTGTCAATCGTTGCAGTTTCTGGCCTGGCGGCCTGCGCAAACATGGGCGCGCCTTTGGCCGCGCCGTATTCGCAAACCAATCTGCCCGATGCCGTCAAGGTGCCAGCGGGGCACAACGTGGCCATGGAAACAAGTGCTGCTGGCGACATCCTCTATGAATGCAGGGTAAATAAAGATGCTGCTGGTCAATTTGCGTGGGCATTCGTGGGCCCCGATGCGGGTCTGCGTAATCGGGCTGGCAAGGTCGTGGGCAAATATTACGGACCCCCAGCGACTTGGGAGAGTGTGGATGGCTCCAAAATTACCGGTCCCCAACTCGCCGTTGCAGCCAACGGTACCGGCAACATTCCCATGCAACTTGTCAAAACCAATCCAGCGATGGGTTCGGGGGCCATGCAGGGCGTGACTTATATCCAGCGAGTCAAGACACAAGGTGGCGTTGCGCCGGCCGACATTTGTGGTGCGACTAATCTGGGGCAGAAGCAGATCGTCAAGTATCAGGCTGACTACATTTTCTGGCGCGCAGTTTGATCGACTCACGTGAACTGCGATTGCGGCTAACGACGCAATCGCAGTTCATTCGGTCATCCGTGTAACAGCGGTTGACCGTGGTCAGGTCATTTGCTGTGCCGCATTGCAATGCATCGCCAATTGTTGCCATGCCTGCACCTTTTTGGCCAACGGCATGGCCGCGTGAGCCGGACTGGTGGACGGCAATCGCAGCTGCGTAAGTGCTCGGCCTGAGGTGTGGCGGCGATACAGCGTCTGGGCCATGGCACCGTTGAAGCACACGGTGTGAATATGCGGGTGGGCCTCAAGAAAGCTTGAAAAGTCGTTCGCTATGACGGTCCGTGCGTCAATGTCAGCATCCAGACTGCCTTTGCGAAAACAAGACTGCAACACATCCCACAGCGCGATGCCGCGCTGAGTCAGGCCTTGCATCCGTTGCGGGTAGGTGGCCGTCGGGTCAAGGCCCAACACCTCGCCGATGATTGGCCAGAACCCATTGCGCGGGTGGGCGTAGTACTCTCGAGCCCTGAGCGACGCCTGACCCGGCATGGTGCCGAGCACCAGCACCCGCGCGTCTGGACGGCTTACCGGGGGAAAGCTCTGACTCTGATCGATTGAAAGCTCCTGAAAATATAGCTAATAACCCAATAGCCGCGGGGGCTAAACGTCAAAAACTCATCCAATTTTAACTGGAATGAATATTTTGTCCTCACCACGTTGAATCAGCAAGGCGACTGACTTTTCCTGTCGCGCCACCAGGCCTCGTACCTGTTCAATATTCTTCACGGGCTGACCATTCACCGCCAGCAGCACATCACCCGACTCGACGCCGGCGTTCGCGGCTGCGCCCGACACATTCTGGATCAGCAGGCCCGAATCGATGCCTGCAGAGCGCATCTCCTCAGGTTGCAGAGGCCGCAGCGCCAGCCCGAGGCGCCCGTGTGAGCTATCGCCCGGCGCCTGCGCAAGCTGCTCGCCCTTGTCGTTGGCATTGCCCAGTATGGCTTCAAGCGACCGGGATGAGCCTTTGCGCCAGATGTCCAGCCTAGCCTTGTCGCCGGGCGCTGCCAGGCCAATGGCCGCCGGCAGATCGGCTGACGAAACAATTGGACTGCCATTGATTTTCTGGATCACATCGCCGCTTTGCAGACCCGCCTTGTCACCGGCGCTGCCTTTCTCGACGCTGGATACCAGGGCGCCCTCTGGCTTGCCCAGCCCAAACGAATCGGCAAGGGCCTGGTTGACTTCCTGTACGGAAACACCCAGCCGGGCATGCTCAACCTTGCCGTGAGCCACGATCTGATCCTTGATTTTGGATACCAGATCAATCGGTATGGCGAAGGAGAGCCCCTGATAGCCGCCGCTGCGGCTGTAGATCTGTGAGTTGA
>JAHEBY010000357.1 GCA_024642025.1 Comamonadaceae bacterium
GGTATTGCCGGCTTTGCCGGTTGCGCCTTGAGCCAGATAGGCAATGTGGGGCCAGATTTGGGGCAGGGCTACATCGTGGACTCGTTTCTGGTTGTGGTGCTCGGAGGTGTGGGCCAGCTCGCGGGCACCGTCTACGCCGCGCTGGGCTTGGGCATTCTGAACAAATTTCTTGAGGGCTGGACCGGCGCTGTGCTGGCCAAGATTGCCGTGTTGGTGTTGATCGTGATCTTTATCCAGAAGCGCCCGCAAGGCATTTTCGCGATGAAAGGTCGCAGCGCAGAAGCATGAATATGAGCGCCAACGCCTTGCCCGACGTATTGCCTGAAAAAAATCCAGTGCTTTCCCGCATGGGCTGGTCGGCGTTTGTGCTTGCCCTGATTCTGGTGTGTGCGGTTGCTCCTGTGATGAACCTGTGGGTGCCTGAGGGGAGTGCATTTCACTTGAGCACCTACGGCGTGGCGCTGGTGGGCAAGATCATGTGTTACGCCATCTGTGCGCTGGCGATGGACCTGATCTGGGGTTACACCGGCATATTGAGTCTGGGCCATGGCATGTTCTTCGCGCTGGGAGGCTATGCCATGGGTATGTACCTGATGCGCCAGATTGGTCTTGAAGGCAATTACAAGAGCGAATTGCCCGACTTCATGGTGTTTCTGGACTGGAAGGTGCTTCCATGGCACTGGACTTTCAGCGACAGTTTTATCGCAACGCTCATTCTGATCGTGGCAGTGCCTGGTGTGGTGGCGTTCGTGTTTGGCTACTTTGCCTTTCGCTCGCGCATCAAGGGCGTGTATTTTTCAATCATCACCCAGGCCATGACGTTTGCCGCCATGTTGCTGTTCTTCCGCAATGAAACCGGCTTTGGCGGCAACAACGGTTTTACGGATTTCAAGCGGATTCTGGACATTCCTCTTGCCACGCCCAGCATGCGCATGGTGCTGTTTGTGCTGACGGGGCTTTGCCTGCTGGGTTTCTTTTTGTTCTCCAAATGGCTGATCGGCACCAAGTTTGGCCGCGTGTTGCAGGCGGTGCGCGATGCCGAGTCGCGTGTGATGTTCTCGGGTTACAACCCGATTGGATTCAAGCTCACGATCTGGACTCTGTCGGCCGTCATGTGCGGAGTCGCCGGTGCACTGTATGTGCCGCAGGTCGGCATCATCAACCCAAGCGAGATGAGCCCGGCCAATTCGATCGAGATTGCCATCTGGGCAGCAGTGGGTGGTCGGGCAACGTTGGTGGGGCCCATCGTTGGGGCCTTTGTGGTCAATGGCGCGAAGAGCTGGCTCACGGTGGCCTATCCGGAATTCTGGCTATACGTGCTCGGTGGGCTGTTCATCGCGGTCACGCTGTTCCTGCCCAACGGCATTGTGGGTATGTTGAAAAAGTGGAAGGGGAATCGCCCATGACCCCAGACCTGCTCGAAGATGGTGCGCAACGCCTTGGCAAGGCACGGTCTGCGCAAGCGGGGGGCATGACGGCCTCGGGTGGCCGTGCGGCGGGCTTCTCACGCCTCGCGCAGGCGGGCGAGGTCGACGTTACCCACGGACGCATCCTGTATCTTGAAGACGTAAGCGTCAGCTTTGATGGCTTCAAGGCGATCAACAAGCTGTCTCTGGATATTGCGCCGGGTGAACTGCGCTGCATCATCGGGCCCAATGGCGCTGGCAAGACCACGATGATGGACATCATCACTGGCAAAACCCGGCCCGACGAAGGTACGGTCTTCTTTGGCAGCACCATTAATTTGTTGCGCTACACCGAACCTGAAATTGCCCAGCTCGGCATTGGCCGCAAGTTTCAGAAACCCACGGTTTTTGAACATTTGAGCGTGTTTGAAAATCTGGAGTTGGCGTTAAAGACGGACAAGCGTGTGCGTCCATCGGTGTTTTTCAACATGGATTCCGCGCAGGCGGACCGTCTGCTGCACGTGCTGCACACCATTCACCTGACGGACAGCGTACGCCGTCTGGCAGGAACACTCAGCCACGGTCAAAAGCAATGGCTTGAGATCGGCATGTTGCTGATGCAAGACCCCAAGCTGTTGCTGCTGGATGAGCCTGTGGCCGGCATGACGGATGAAGAGACCGAACGCACCGCGGAGCTGTTTCTATCCCTCAAAGGCCAGCATTCATTGCTGGTGGTCGAACACGACATGAGTTTCATCAAAGCCATCTCGGACATCGTGACGGTGCTGTGCGATGGCTCTGTCCTGGCGCAGGGTACGCTGGATCAGGTGCAGGCAGACGAACGGGTGATTGAGGTGTATCTTGGCCGCTGAACAAGCCATTTTCCAGGCGCGGGATGTCAACCAGTACTACGGTGGCTCGCACATTCTGCGTGGCGTCAACGTGCAGGCGCGGCTGGGCCGTGTAACGGTGTTGCTGGGTCGCAATGGCGTAGGCAAGACCACCTTGCTGAAATCCATCATGGGGCTGGTCCCTATCAAGAGCGGCAGCATTGAGTTCGAGGGCAAACCTATCCAAGGGCATACCCCGTTTGAGCGTGCCCGTGCAGGTATTGGCTTTGTTCCGCAGGGGCGGGAAATTTTTGCGCGGCTTACGGTCGAAGAAAACCTGCGCATGGGGCTGGCCTACAAAAAGGCTGGCACGCAGATTCCCGGGGAGCTGTTTGAGCTGTTTCCTGTGCTCAAGCAGATGATCAACCGCCGCGGGGGCGACCTCTCAGGCGGTCAACAGCAACAGCTGGCGATAGCGCGTGCGTTGGCAGCGAAGCCCAAACTGTTGATTCTGGATGAGCCGACCGAGGGCATTCAGCCAAGCATCATCAAGGATATTGGCCGCGTGATTCGTATGCTGGCCGACCGAGGAGACATGGCGATTCTGCTGGTGGAGCAGTATTACGATTTTGCAGAAGAACTGGCGGACGACTATCTGGTGATGCAACGCGGTGAAGTTGTTGCCAGTGGCGCCGGCAGCGACATGGAGAAAAACGGTGTCCGGCAACTGGTTGCTATTTAATATATAGCATTAAGTCGACCAAATACGAGGGCTAACGGCTAATTTCTCCCACAATTCTTGTCGCCAGGCGGTCCACACCTGGCGCAGTGCGCCGGCAGCTTGCTCTACCAGTGGCGCAATCACGCGCAACACGATGACCTGGGGATTCGGGCTGGTTACGCCTGCCGTGCTGTTCAGGGGGTGCGCCGCGACGATGGCGCGGGCAGTATCCAGCGCTTGCTGTCTGCGAGGCCGCTCAATCGGGCTGCCTGCCACAAAAAACAACGATGCCAGGCATCGGTTCCCCGCGAGTCCCGCCGGGCTGTTCATCAGCCGCAAATCCGAGGCGTCAATCTGCCCCCGTTCCAGCCAAATGCCTGGCAGCTCGATATGTTGGCTGAAGCG
>JAHEBY010000358.1 GCA_024642025.1 Comamonadaceae bacterium
ATGCCCTGAGGCATATCCTTGTTCACCGGATGCGAATAGCCGACTGTCAAGTTCAACTTGGCGCCCTGCGCTTGTGCTTTGTAGCCTACACCCACTAGGCTAAGCTTCTTTTCAAAACCCTTGGTGACGCCCACAACCATGTTGTTCACCAGTTGACGCATGGTTCCGCTCATGGCATTCGCCTCGCGTGAATCATTGGCCGGCACAAAGCTGAGTTTTCCAGCATCACTGGACACCTTTACGAGGGCGTTTTGGGACAGCATCAAGCTACCACCCGAACCCTTTACACTGATCTGCTCAGCCTTTAACGACACATCCACACCAGCGGGGACGGTCACAGGCATTTTTCCTACTCGGGACATTTTTTTCTCCTGCGCGACGTGCGTTAAGCCACGTAACAAAGAACTTCGCCGCCAACGCCCGTGGCACGCGCTCTGCGGTCAGTCATGACACCTTTTGGCGTCGTGACAATGGCCACACCCAAGCCATTTTGAACCTGCGGAATAGCCCCACTGCTGCGATAAACCCGAAGACCCGGGCGGCTCACGCGCTCGATGCGCTCAATAACTGGCTTGCCCGCATAGTACTTAAGGGCAATTTCGAGCTCGGTCTTTCCGCCATCTTCGGTAACTTTGAAACCGTCGATATAACCCTCGTCTTTCAAGACCTGGGCAATAGCAACTTTTACCTTGGAGGAAGGGACAGAGACAGTTGTTTTGGCGACCATTTGCGCATTGCGAATACGCGTCAGCAGGTCGGCGATTGGATCACTCATGCTCATTGATATCTCTCCTGCCGCTTACCAGCTGGCCTTGACGACACCAGGGATTTCCCCGGCAAACGCCATTTCACGAATTTTGGCGCGGCCCAGACCGAATTGCTGGAACGTTCCGCGCGGGCGACCCGTGATGGCACAGCGATTGCGTTGGCGGGTTGGATTTGCATTACGCGGCAGCTTCTGCAGCCCGAGCCGGGCAGCAGCGCGCTCTTCTTCGCTACGCTTCATGTCACTGGCTATACCTTTGAGTTCCGCGTGTTTTTTCGCGTACTTGGCAACCAGTTTGTCTCGCTTGAGCTCGCGCTCGATCAAAGCCATTTTAGCCACAGGTCACCTCAGTTCTTGAACGGAAAACGGAAGCCGGCGAGCAGCGCTTTGCACTCTTCATCCGTCTTGGCCGTTGTGGTGATACTGATATTGAGGCCGCGCAAGGCATCGACCTTGTCATACTCAATTTCAGGAAAAATAATCTGCTCTTTTACGCCAATGTTGTAGTTTCCACGGCCATCAAACGCGCGGCCCGAAATTCCACGGAAGTCGCGAACACGCGGCAAAGCCACCGTCACAAAACGATCCAGAAACTCGAACATCTGAACACCGCGCAAAGTAACCATACAACCAATAGCCTGGCCTTCGCGAATTTTGAAGCCTGCGATAGGCTTCTTGGATTTTGTGACAACCGGCTTTTGACCGGCAATTTTTGTCAAATCGGCCACGGCGTTGTCCATAACCTTTTTGTCCGCCACCGCTTCGCTGACACCCATATTCAGGGTGATTTTGGTAAGGCGTGGAACCTGCATCGGCGAGGTATAGCCAAACTTGGCCATCAACTCGGGAGCCACTTTTTCACGATAGTGTTGCTGAAGACGTGCCATGTTTATGCCACCTTGATTTCTTCGCCGCTGGACTTGTAAACGCGAACGCGCTTCCCATCTGCAGCCATCTTGATCCCGACCCGATCAGCCTTTCCGGTAGCCGCATTAAAGATGGCCACGTTTGACTGATGGATAGGCATGGTTTTTTCAACGATGCCACCGACCGCACCCTTGAGCGGGTTCGGCTTGGTATGCTTCTTCACGAGGTTGACCCCCTCGACGATGATGTGATCGTCATCTTTGCGCAGCGACACCGTGCCACGCTTACCTTTGTCGCGCCCCGTCAATACGATGACTTGGTCGCCTTTGCGGATCTTGTTCATGGCACTTCCTTACAAAACTTCAGGAGCCAGCGAAACGATCTTCATGAACTTCTCGGTACGCAATTCGCGCGTTACCGGGCCAAAGATACGCGTGCCAATCGGCTCGAGTTTGGCGTTGAGCAAGACTGCCGCATTGCCATCAAATTTGACAAGCGAGCCATCACTGCGACGGATACCCTTCGCGGTGCGGACCACTACGGCGCTATAAATCTCGCCTTTTTTGACGCGACCACGCGGAGCAGCCTCTTTTATGCTCACCTTGATAAGATCACCAACGCTGGCATACCGACGCTTCGAACCACCCAGCACCTTGATGCACAGGACGGATTTCGCGCCGGTATTGTCGGCAACTTCTAACCGGGATTCAGTCTGGATCATTTCAAATATTCCCAACTTGCACCTTTGTGCTCACTGCAAAATCTTGCAATCAGCCATAAGGTCAGTCTTGGGCCCGTCGTCTCCTGCGTGAACCACTCACACAGGCCCTTTGGGGCAGAAACTTTAACGCCTTTTCAAGCGAAGCCTGCGATTATGCACTATTTCCAACCCTTGGTCAACAGCGTTTATTGCGGCCCATGCAAATAGATATCCGCCAAGGCGACGAAAGCAGCTTTCTGAGGGTCGGCCACGAATTCCTCGGCCAGGAGGCCCTCCACTCGGTCAGCCAAGCTTTTGGCCAGCGCAGCATCAAGAAATAAGAGGCGGGAACGTCTGGCCAGCACGTCCTCAACTGTACGGGCATATTCGTGACGTACGGCAAATCGAACCATGGCTTCTGTAAGCCCATGCGCCAACTCGGAATCTGCACCCGGCAATGTCATCACTGCAGGTTGTTCGTCTCCATATGCATGTATGCCAGGCGGCTCGCTGATGGGTCGTTGCATCCCTGTCAGACCCGCAGCACCAACAAGACGCAGTTCGGCGGTGACTGATTTCGCATGGTGAGGCAGCAAGCCCTGTTCCCAACATTTCTCAAGCACATCTTCTGCCATCGCTCTGTAAGTTGTCCACTTGCCACCCGTCACTGTCACGAGGCCACTTCTGCTGACCAGCACGGTGTGCTCCCGACTCAAGGCCTTCGTGCTTTCGCCATCATCGTCTTGCGGCTTAACCAAAGGCCTGAGCCCCACCCAGATGCTCCTGATGTCACGACGTGTCGGAGCCCGCTTCAAGTATCGGGCTGATTCGCCCAGGATAAAGTCAACTTCATCCTTGAAGGCTTTGGGTTCACGGGCGAGGTCTGCCCTGGGCGTATCGGTCGTTCCCAGAATGACCTTCCCAAGCCACGGCACCGCAAATAGAACCCTGCCATCCACCGTTTTGGGCACCATCAAAGCAACATTGGCGCCCAGAAAATCCCGATCGACCACAATGTGAACAC
>JAHEBY010000359.1 GCA_024642025.1 Comamonadaceae bacterium
CATGGCGATGACGCAAGGGCTCACCAGGGACGATCTAGTGCTGTGCCTGATCTCTGGCGGCGGCTCTGCGCTGCTCACGCTGCCCGCCAAGGGCCTGACGTTGCAAGACAAGCAGCGCATCAACCAGGAGCTGCTCAACTCGGGCGCCAACATTGGCGAGATGAATTGCGTGCGCAAACACCTGTCGCAAATCAAGGGCGGGCGACTGGGCGCCGCATGTGCGCCAGCGCGCGTGGTCACATTGACCATCAGCGACGTGCCGGGCGACGACCCCAGCATCATCGCCAGCGGCCCCACTGTGCCCGATGCCACCACCTGCGCCGACGCCCTGGCCATTTTGAAGCGCTATGGCATTGCCGTGCCTGGCGCAGTGCACAGCGCACTGGAAAGTGGTGCGCTCGAGACACCAAAGCCCGGCGATGTTGCGTTTGCGGGCCATGCAGTACACCTGATCGCCACCCCCCAGCAGTCGCTCGAAGCGGCAGCTGCCGCCGCACGCAAGGCGGGGCTGGCGGCTTACATTCTGAGCGACGAAATAGAGGGCGAATCCCGTGAAGTGGGCAAAGTGCACGCCGCCATGGCGCGCGCGGCGGCGCGCGGAACCGGCGCTTTTCAAAAACCCTGTGTGATCCTCTCGGGTGGCGAAACTACGGTCACTATCCGCAAGCAGCCGGAAGGCACGGCCAAGGGGCGAGGCGGGCGGGCGGGCGAATTCTGCCTGGGCCTCGCGCAGGCGCTGCAGGGCCAAACGGGCGTGTGGGCTTTGGCCGCCGACACCGATGGCATTGACGGGGTGGAAGACAACGCCGGCGCTTTTGTCGCCCCTGACACCCTGAAAAGGGCGCAGCAACAGGGCATAACAAAGATCGACCACTACCTGGACCGTAACGATGCCTATGGCTATTTCAGCGCACTGGGCGACTTGGTGGTGACCGGCCCCACGCATACCAACGTCAATGATTTTCGGGGGATGCTGGTGTTGTGAGCAATCCTCCGAAAAGCGCCATGGCTAAGCATCAAATATGCCTCTAGCCCTCGTAAATTAAGCGTATTTAGCTATTAAAAATATAGTAAACCGCTTGCGAGCGCGGTGAATCGATTTTTAGGGCCTGACCAAGGCCACTGTATTCGCCCAAACCCCCTCTGAAAACACCCGTTTTGGTGCTTTTCGGGCGGTTCTTAAGGTCCGCTTAAGCAAGTGCGGATGACCCCATTTTTCTATTAAAAAACGTAGGGTCCACCCTATTTTGATGGTGGGGCGTAACCCCGTTACAGCTGCTGACCATGCGCATACGCTTGGGCCGTCGAGTCTGGTAACTCAATGTAAGCAGAAAAAGTTTGTTTGAGCCCTCTCACGCTTTATCTGCATTTTTCGTCATGTATCTCGGGAGCGCCAATATGGAAAACCAGAGCAACGCCAAGCTGTTCGGAATCAACAGGAAGCTGGGCGCAGGCATTGCAGCCTTGTGCTTCTGTCTGTTCGGATCATTCGCTGCGTCCGCCGCGCCGCTGTCAATTAGCGTCGTCAGCGTGGGGCCGAATGGCGCCACAACGGCCGGGCCGGACAGCTATCGATGGACGGTCGAGGAAGATGCGACCAAGCTGTCGGTCCCGGGCCAGCCAGCTACCACGGCCAACTATTCCTTCAGCTTCCATACCAGCTACATGCCTGTGGTGGCAGCCGGGCGGGTAGGCGCCGCTAAAGACGACCTCAACCCCCGTTTGGCTGATCCCGATTACGCGCGCCTCTTTAACCAGACTTTGCCAGAGCTTGACCCTGCCAAGCGGTACTACGTGTCCGTCGCTGCCGAGGGCTTCCAGATGGGCGGCGCGCCGGTGGTGTTCGGTCCCGGCGGCGCCACCGCCACGGTGTACCTGAACCAATACGCCTTGCCCACAGCGCAAATTTCAGTATTCGCCTTTGAAGACAAGAGCCCGCTCAACGGTGCGCCCGACCTTCCACAGGAAACCGGCCTGGCCGGCTTTACCGTGCAGCTCCTGGAAGCTGGCGGCACTTATGGCCAATCCGGCGGTGCTGTCACGCAGGACGGTTTTGGTAACCCCTTGGGCACCACCTACAACGACGACGGCAGCGTCAAAGTCAAAGGCTCAGGCATTATTCGTACCGGCCCTGATGGCACGGCGGTCATCAAAAACCTGTTCCCCGCCAAATACACCGTTTACATGGCGCCCCCTACGGGCAGCGACTGGCACCAGACTTCCACCATTGAAGGCACGAAAGGCTCAGACGCCTGGGTCAAAAACAATGAGCCCTCGTTCTTTCAGGAGTTTGGGCCTCCGGGGCACCATGTTTTTCTGGGCTTTACCAAGACAGGCTGCATCAACGGCACGATTGGCAGTCGTTGCGTTGGCCTCACCGGCGGCACCGGACGCAGCATTACCGGAAAAATTGTCAACATTCACAATTCCCGCACACCCAACTATGCCTTTGAAAAGGGTGCGCCTGTCCCAGAATGCTGGGTTGGCCTGAACGAAACAGGCGGCGGCACCCGCGCCCTTTTCACGGCCCGCTGCAACAAGGACAGCACCTTCACCATTCCCAATGTGCCCAACGGCACCTATGAGCTGGTGGTTTGGGACGATCCGCTGGACATGATCATTGGCACCCAGACGGTGACCATCGACAATGCCAATCTGGCCATGGGTGATGTGCCCGTGTTCAGCTGGTTTGCCCGCTACCAGGGCCGTGTGTTCCAGGACATCGATGGAACCGGCCTGCCGTTTTTTGCAGAGCCCTACTCACGGCCCTACGTCAAGGTTGATCCCGTCACCGGCGTAGAGACCACCGAGCAGAAAAATTACGCTGCCGGCGACGTCAAGCCCGCTTTCGGCCACGGAATTGCCAGCAACATCCGTTTCCGCGACGGCAGTATTTATCAGTCGGCTGTCACCAAGCAGGACGGAACCTTTGCCTTTACAGAGCTTTTCCCGTTCTTCAACTGGATGATCGCCGAGATCGATTACGCCCGCTTCAAAGCCACTGGCGCAACCATGATCCCCGACGGCGGTGGCGCCATTGACCCAGTCGCCAATGCCACGAAACTGTGGCCAGCTGAAAAAGGCAGCTACGGCAGCCACGACCCTGACTTTGCCTACAACCCCTGGATTCGGCTCAACCCACAGCTGCAGGAAACCTGTAGTGCTGCCCAGGTTACGGCCAATCTGGACCCCGGCACAGGCAAGATCATTGACCCCACCGCCTGTTTCAAGGTGGGCGACAAGTATTACCGCAGCGAGCAAGGCGTCATCCTGCTTGAGGGCATGCAGACTTTCCTGGGGCAGACCAACCACATCGAGTGGGGCAAGCAGCCTTATGCAGGCCAGC
>JAHEBY010000360.1 GCA_024642025.1 Comamonadaceae bacterium
CCGCGAGGTCATGTTTTCCACCGTCGCAATAAAGCCATAGCCACCAGAGCTGCTCATCAGCAAGGTGGCAGCTGTCGGACCGGCAAAGTAGTACATCAAACGGGTACCAGCCTCAAGTTCCAGCAGCGTCGTGACGGGCTGACCGTCACCCCGGCCACCTGGCAGCATGGAGACGGCCACCGAATACACACGACCGTTGTCGCCAAATGCGAGCAAGGTATCCACAGTGCGGCACTCAAAAGTGTCGTACAGAGCGTCGCCGGCCTTGAAGGCGAAGGTGGCAACCTCATGGCCGTGACCTGAGCGCGCGCGCACCCAGCCTTTTTCGCTCACCACCACAGTCACGGGCTCGTCGACCACTTTCACTTCCAGCACGGCCCGCTTTTCTGCCTGGATCAGCGTGCGTCGCCCGTCTGCGAAGGTCTTCGTGTCGGCTTCGATCTCCTTGATCATCAGGCGCTTGAGCGCGGCTGGGCTACCCAGAATCTCTTCCAGCCTTTTCTGATCTTCGCGCAGACTCTTGAGCTCCTGCTCGATCTTGATCGCCTCAAGGCGGGCCAGCTGGCGCAGCCGGATTTCAAGAATATCTTCGGCCTGGCGATCACTCAAACTAAAGCGGGCGATCAGTGCCGCCTTGGGCTCGTCCGACTGACGGATGATGGCAATCACCTCGTCAATATTGAGCAGCACAATTTGCCGCCCCTCCAGGATATGGATGCGCTCCAGCACCTTGTCCAGACGGTACTGCGACCTCCGTTCGATCGTGGTCTGGCGAAACGCAATCCACTCCACCAGCATTTGACGCAGCGACTTTTGCGTTGGCCTGCCATCCAGCCCCACCATCGTGAGATTGATGGGCGAAGACGTTTCGAGACTCGTGTGGGCGAGCAAAGTGGTGATCAGGTCCTGCTGGCTGATGCGACTCGTCTTGGGCTCAAACACCAGGCGCACGGCGGCATCTTTGCTGGATTCATCCCGCACGAGATCGAGCACAGACAAAACGGTGGCCTTGATCTGGGTCTGATCCTGTGACAAGGTCTTCTTGCCTGCTTTGACTTTGGGGTTCGTAAGCTCTTCAATTTCCTCCAGCACACGCTGCGAACTCACGCCGGGCGGCAACTCGGTCACGATCAGCTGCCACTGGCCGCGTGCCAGCTCCTCAATCTTCCACCGAGCGCGACACTTGAGCGAGCCGCGACCGGTTCGGTAGGCCTCTGCAATGTCCGGTGCACTGCTGATGATCTGGCCACCGCCGGGGTAGTCTGGGCCAGGTACCAGCTCAAAAAGCTCGTCATCCGACAGCTTGGGTGACTTGATCAACGCCACGCAGGCATCCGCAATCTCGCGCAGGTTATGGCTGGGTATCTCCGTTGCGAGGCCGACGGCAATACCGCTCGCACCATTCAGCAAAGAGAAAGGCAGTCGGGCGGGCAACTGGTTCGGTTCGTCAGTGGACCCATCGTAGTTCGGCGAAAAATCGACGGTTCCCTCGTCAATTTCATCCATCAGCAAGCTGGTGATCTTGGCCAGTCGTGCCTCGGTATAACGCATGGCGGCTGCGCCATCGCCATCCCGCGAGCCGAAATTGCCCTGTCCGTCGATCAGCGGATAGCGCTGTGAAAAATCCTGTGCCATGCGCACCAACGCGTCGTAGGCGGACTGGTCTCCGTGCGGATGAAAGCGACCGAGCACGTCACCCACCACACGCGCGCTCTTGACCGGTTTGGCGCCCGTGTTGCCATTGGCGCCACCAAAGCCTAGCCCCATGCGGGACATGGAATAGAGAATACGCCTCTGGACTGGTTTCAGACCATCGCAGACGTCGGGCAAAGCCCGGCCTTTCACCACGCTCAACGCGTATTCGAGGTAAGCACGTTGGGCGTAGGTCGCGAGGTTCAGAGTGTCATCGCCGTCACCACCGGATGGTTGTGGAAGCAGATCGAGAGTCGTTTGGTCGTTCATGAAATTTCTATTCGGCGGAGGGCTGTCGTTCAAAGGTGATCACAGCCGGGACCGGTTCAACTGAGCCGGTCCGAACCACGTTGCCGCGACCCAAGGCGCCTCCTGGCGTCAGTTGCCCCGCGGGGGCGTGAAATGCCAACCCGGAAACACCCAGCTCGGCATGCAGGCGGCCACTGCCTTTCGCTTGACCCAAAGGCTCCATACCGTTTGCGCTCGATGGAGTATTCGTTACAACAGGCACCGGCGAAGGCTTCAAGGCGCGATAGATCTGTGTAACGGTGTCGACATAGGCCACGGTTTCCTTGAAGTTGGGCACCGCATATCCGGCCTTTTGCACCGCACCTTCGCCGGCGTTATAGGATGCCAGCACCAAATCGAGCCGACCTGGAAACCGATCCAGCAAAAGGCGCAAGTAGCGCGAGCCGGTTCTGATGTTGATCCTGGGGTCTGCAAGTTTGCGCTCGACGGCGCCCCAGCGGTCGTCGCCAAGTCCAAAGCGCCTGGCCGTATCAGGCATGACCTGCATCAGGCCAATAGCGCCTTTAGGTGAGATGGCGTTGGCATCAAAGCCGGACTCGGTCGCAACAAGCGCCTGAAGCAACTCGAAGTCAATCCGATGAGACTTTGCGGCCTCCTGCAATAGGGGTCGCGCGGCCCGGTAAGACAGGGACGTGGCAAAAAACTCGGCGAGTCCGGCCGGCAATGCGGCGGCCGAATCTGCTGTAGCCGTTGCCGCTGCCCGTGTGCCAACGGTGACCGGTTGTCCGCCACCGTCTGGCAGGCGAAGAAACAGCGTGTAGCGACCGTCAACCTGGGAGGCTGAAAAATGCGTCACGCCCTTTTCATCGACAAAACCCCATACATCGGCATGGGCCAAAGGCTGCACGAACAGCCCTATAAGGCCCAGAAGGCACTGCAGTAGAACCTTGCCAGGCATCAAATGTCCACCTCGACGCTGTCTCCATGCAGCTCCATCAACTCGCGGCGGGCAGATGCCTCGCCCTTGCCCATCAATTTGGTCATCAGGCTGCTGGTTTGCAGAAAATCTATGCTGCCCAGTTGCACGGGCAACAGACGACGGGTATCGGGGTTCAGCGTGGTGTCCCACAGTTGCTCGGCGTTCATTTCGCCGAGACCCTTGAACCGGCTGATGCTCCAGGCGTTTTCACGCACGCCCTCTTTGCGCAGCTTGTCCAGGATCGCCGTCAGCTCGCCGTCGTCCAGCGCGTACGCCTTGGACGCCGGCTTCTTGCCACGCGCCGGCGCGTCGACGCGAAACAGCGGGGGGCGAGCGACAAACACGTGCCCGGCCTCAATCAATTTCGGAAAATGCCTGAAAAACAGCGTGAGCAACAACACTTGAATGTGCGAGCCATCGACA
>JAHEBY010000361.1 GCA_024642025.1 Comamonadaceae bacterium
TAGGCGTAGGCGTTGGCGTTGGTGTTGGCGTTGGCGTTGGCGTTGATGTTGGTGTTGAGCAGTGCGACACGGCGGGTGCCATGCCCATTAATACAGCATTACTCATGCTCGAACGGGCCGCACTTACAAAAGTTTTGACGGCACCCAGATTGGCGAGCATATTGGCGCGGAGATTTTTTTGCTTGGCCGCAGCATCATCCGCATCACAAGACTCGCTTGTTGTAAGTGATTTATCGCCGGTCAAAACGATCAATGTTGCAGTCTTGGCAGCCTTTGCATAGGCAGAGCCAGTACCGCCAATGAAGTCGTCAAAAACAGAGACCGTCAAACCCAGTTGCGTCTTCACAAAAGTGTCGGCAGCATCGGATCCCACACCGTCAGCGTCCATTTTGGCTTGAGCCAAGCTGGTCAGAGGACTGATGACGCCATATTTGCCAGCGGGGGTTTGAAGCGTATAGGCGGTTGTGACTTTGCCAGTATCTTGATCGACAGCATCCGTGCCGACCATCGCGACCAAGCGCGCATTTCCCATCTCTGCCGCCGTAAGATTAAGCGTAACATTGCCATTGGCATCGGTACGACCCTGGGTTTCACCTGAATCACAAAGGCCGTTGTTGTTACCGTCTACGCACACAAGGGCGTTGAAAATCAGCCCATCCATCACAGTCGCGGTAACAGAGCCACCTCCAGCCCCTGCTCCAGCTCCATACCGATCCCCGCCACCACAGGCGGCCAGTGCAGCAACTGCCGCGGCAATCATGCCAAGCTTTAGTTTTGGGGTTGCAGACAACATCAGGTAGCTCCTAGGGGTGAGAAGGTTGGAAGGGTCAAACGGGCGGCCCGAAACGGGGAAGCCGGGGGAATCTTTGGTTTTGACGCAGTGCGAGGCAATTCAACTGCTACCGCATTGGCGCGAACAACCTGGCCGTCATGTGCAACAGCAAAATAACTTGCACCTTGCTGATCAAGCCAGGTGGTGGCTCCGGCGCCTTTGAGCATGGCAATGGTAGACATGGCACCCGCTGCCGACGCGTTGGCAGCAAGAACACTGACTGACTGCCAATAGTTAACTGGCCACCCCGTATGCGGGTTAAGAATATGGCAATAGCGATGACCGTCTTTGATGAAGAAGCGCTCATAGTCGCCGCTGGTCGCCAAACCGCCACGCGCAAGCGGTAGCATGGCAACGGTCTCGTCTAAATCTGAAGCCTTTGGCCGTGGGTGCTGGATCTGAATTTGCCAGGTTTGCCCCTCGAGCTCGGGAACCCCGCGAGCACCCAGGGCATGCAAATCCCCGCCCAGGTTCACCAACGCGTGTTCAACGCCAAAACCTGCCAGCACAGCCGCCGCGCGGTCGACAGCATATTCCTTGCCAAAGCCGCCAAAATCCAGCTCCATGCCGGCCTTCGACAGACGGATGCTCTGCTGCTTGCGTTCTACACATTTCCAGTTGGTAAGCTCGAGCAATGGGGCGAGAACCTCTTCCGTGGGTACCACACCATTTTTAAAGTCCCAGGCGCGCCGCAGAACCCCAGAGGTAATATCAAAGAGACCGTCACTCAGCCCGTACAGCTGGTCTGCGAAGTCAAGAAGCCCATTGGTTTCCTGGTCAACCTTGGTCCAACCACTGCCTGCGGCTACATTGATACGGCTGACGACACTGGCATCACGATAACGTGAAAACTTGCTTTCAATACGATGCACTTCAGCAATTGCTGCTTTGGCCGCTTTACGCATGGCCCGCTCATCGCGACCATCCAGCTGCAAACTGCAGCTGGATGCCATCGCCTGAAATTCAAAACGCAAAGTGCGCCAGTGACTCATGGTTGATTATCAGAAGCGATGGGTTAGACCGACCTGAAAAAACGTCGCATCAAATGGAGCCAAGCCTGGACTGCCTGCGCCACCAAGCCGCATTCCGGAAGTCTGCCGATAGCGCTCATACTTCACGTCTACCACTGTCTCGGGCCTAAGCGCGTAGCTGACCTTCATTGAGAGCGTGGCTGCGCCAAACGCTGACAACCTCTGATCAACTGACTTGTCACCCGTAATGGCGGCCATCTTGAGCAAGTTACTCAGAAAGGGGTAGGTGCCATCCGCATTCACGATAGGGTCGACGTAAAAACTGGCGGCGCTTTGGGTGTAATAGCGAATACCCGGCGTAAATGTCCACTGGCCTTTAGGCTGGACCCATTCGACTCCCACGGTATGAGACTTCACACCAAAGGTGTCGGTGTAGTACCGGTAGCTACTTTTAATCGAAGCGTCAAAGCTCTCAACATGGTGGTTCCAGCGCGCGAGTGCGATCCAGTTGTTTCGCTGGGTGGGGCGCTTGTCGTTATAACCTTTATATGGGTCATCGAAATACCCCTTTCCAACGCTTCGCGTCAAATTAAACTGCGCGATGTCTGTTGGCGTCAGAACCTGAGTCACGCCGGCCATGACCTCATAGGTTCTTTTGTGCTGATCTACCGCAGTATTGGAACCACGGTACGTGGTGTCAATTTTGTCTAAAGACCGGCCATAGCCCAGCGTCCAGGTTCGGTTGTTGTCTTCCGTTGACCATCGTCCGTCTATGCCAAGCGCACGCGAGGTGTAATCATGTTCATCCGAGTAGGCCAAGCTTGCAGACACTGCCGCACGCGAAAAGTAGCGAGTCACCTTGACGTCCGCCGCCTTGCGGTAGTCCTGCATTTTGCTGGCGGTTGATTTGTCAGTCCAAGACCTTGGAGAGGCACCGGAAACACTATCGCCCACCCACGATCCTTCAACAGACCACTCGCCAGCAACAGGCACCTGGAGGTAAATCAGCGGCGCTTTGACCGTCACACGGTCCAACCCCGGTTGACTGTCGCTGTACGTTCCGTACTTAACTGCAATCGTGGATTTCTCGGGTGGATTCTCTGCCTTGACAACGGTCGGTGCAACGAGGGAGAGTGCGGCGAGCCCCGGAAGGGCCAACGATGCCATTACCACGCTCGCGCCAGGACGACGGCCCGATTTTGAATTATTGTTTTTCATTTGACGAAATTTCAATTACAACCACAACCGCCGCCGCCGACACCGTACCCGCCACTCGAGTTTTCTTTGCTGCCGTAGATGTGTTGAACAAATCGCTCATCCAGCGGGTCCCCGCCAAAGGTCATTTCTGCCTTGGCGAGGTTATTTTTTTCCCAAGGGCTGACCTGCCCCAAATTGCTGCAACCGGCGAGCATGGAAAAGCCAATCAACGCAAAGACTGCAAGTAATTTTTTCATGTTTTTAGTCTTTCAGGTTTAGCGCTTGCTTGATTTGCTTTTCAAGCTCACCGCGCTGTTCGTCCTTGAATCCGCTATGCA
>JAHEBY010000362.1 GCA_024642025.1 Comamonadaceae bacterium
TCTGCGCTGGTTGCAGTTGTTTTGTTCGCGCTGTCGCTGCCTTCGATGTCAATAGCAAGGGCACTACTTGTGGCGTTCGATGCAGGTGCAGCGCTGTATCTGGGCCTCATGCTGGCGGTCATGGCGCGTGCAACCTCAAGTTCCATGCACCAGCGCGCCATGGTTCAGGAAGAAGGCAAATGGGTGGTGCTGATAGCCAGTTTGTGTCTGGCGGCCGTCGTCATGGTTGCCTTGTCACAGGAGCTTCACGCTGCCAAAGACAAGTCCCTCTGGGGCGTGGTTTTGGCCAGTGGTTCAATCCTCTTGGCGTGGCTATTTGTTGCAGTGGTATTTGCACAGCACTACGCCCATTCCTATTACCTGAAGCCCGGCCAATTGCTGTTCCCGGGTAATGAGGAGCCAGATTACTGGGATTTCACTTACTTCTCGACGGTTCTGAGCATGTGCTGCCAGACGTCGGATGTTGCTGTCACGTCAAAGTCTTTGCGCAGGGTTGTCATGCTGCACAGCATCGTCTCGTTTTTCTTCAACGTCATCATCATTGCCATCACAGTGAACGTCGTGGCGGGCACCTTTTAGCGCCTGAGCCTACATTGAACAGGACCTGAATCCCGCGAAAATGTCATCGCGCCCGGGCAGATAGAAATTTCTGTACCGGGTGGATTTCATTCTCGACCGCGTCGCGAATGAAGCACCCCTCAGCACCTTGTGCGTGCCAAACCACGGCTCGGAATAGTCCCGGTATGGGTCCGCCAAGAAACCCGAATAAGGCTGAAACGTGGAACCAGTCCACTCCCAGACATCGCCCCATCTGAAACCCCGACGGGGCGCGGTGCAGGCTGCCAGCTCCCATTCCACCTCGGAAGGCAATCGGCGCCCAGCCCAGCGGCACCAGGCATCTGCCTCCCACCAGCTGACATGCATGGCCGGCTGGCCACCCAACATGCGTCGCGCCGTGCCAAAACGGGTCTGCATGACCGCGCCACTGGCCACGCCGATCTGGTCCACATATCGAGGGGCACGCCGCCCTTCCGCTTGCACCCAGGTCCATCCATCAGGGTGCCACAGCGTGGCGCGGTCATATCCGCCATCATCTACAAACTCGACGAACTGGGCCCAGGTAACCACTTGCGCATCAATCTCATACTCGGGCACGGCGACGTGATGAGCTGGCCTCTCGTTGTCAAAGGTGAATCCATGGCCTATGTCGAGACCCATCTGAAAATTTGTGGCTGGCACCAGCACCGGTTCCCGCATCGCCGCCGGCCCCGGCACACTGATGGAAAGCTGTAAACCAAGCGTTTGCGCCATGTAAATGAGCGCTTCACCGTGCATGTCTTCGTGGAAAAGCGCAAGCCTGTGGAAGTACAACGCATCGCCATCATCGTTGGCCGTTTTCTCCAGCAACTCCAGGCTGGACTCCAGCGTATCCAGCAAATAAGCCTTTGTGTCGGCGAGCCCCGGGAGGGTCAGGCTCCATCGAGAATCGTGCGGAACTTCTGATGAATTCCACCACCCGTCTGCCTGCGGTTCAATGGATGCAAGGCGGGCGGCCATCGGATCACAGTGAACACCCCGATGACGCTGCATGTTGCGTGCGATCCACCACTCCTGAAACCAGCCGATGTGGCCCACTTCCCACAGGGGTGGGTTGAGCTCCGCGACGCGGGGTACCTGAAAATTCCTTGTGCCTAACGCCTGCTCATACTTCGACAGCAGATGCAGCGTATGGTTGCGCGCGTCCATCAAGGCCAATGAGAGCAGGCCTTTACCCTCATGACGCATGTCGTTGCTGTCTACCCCGATCGGGACATTTGTCTGCATATCGTCAATCTTATGACACTGAAGTAGGGGAAACCCCGCTCACTTTGGCATATGAAACGCCCTCATAATGAAGCGCGACGAAAGCGTCGCGGCGGAATGCATGCGTTCCGCCACTGCACTGGTGCACCCAAAAAGTGCATTCAGCTCATTTCAATCAAATGGAGAGAATACATGGATCGTCGTTCCATAATCAAGAATGCCGGCTTGGCAGGCATTCTGGCTGCGGGCGCAGCGCCTGCTGTCATTCACGCGCAAACCGCACTGCGGTGGCGCCTGACCTCTAGCTTCCCGAAATCGCTCGACACACTGTTTGGTGTATCGGACGTATTCGCGAAGCAGGTCAAGGAAATGTCTGGCGGAAAGTTTGAAATCACAACTCATGGCCCGGGCGAGTTGGTTCCTGCTTTTGGCACCATTGACGCGGTTCAGGCTGGCACCGTGGAGATGGCCAGCACCGCGCCCTATTACTACTTTGGCAAAGATCCCACGTTCGCCATTGGCTGCGCAATTCCATTTGGTCTGAACAGCCGCCAAATGACCGCCTGGATGTATCAGGGCAACGGCCTCAAGCTCACGCGCGAGTTCTATGCGCAATACAACATCATCAATTTCGCCATGGGCAACACAGGTGCCCAAATGGGTGGCTGGTTCCGCAAGCCCATCCAGTCGCTGGAAGATATCAAAGGCTTGAAGTTCCGTACTGGCGGTTTCAGCGGCAAGGTCTGGGAGCGCATCGGCGGCATTGCTGCAAACATCCCGGGTGGCGAGATTTATCAATCCCTTGAAAAAGGCACCATTGATGCTGCTGAGTGGGTGGGTCCGTATGATGACCTGAAACTGGGCTTTTACAAGGTCGCCAACAACTATGCATACCCCGGATACTGGGAGGGCGGACCTCAGCTTGACTTGCACGTTAACACCAAGGCTTACGAGGGACTGTCAAGCGAGTACAAGGCCATCATACTGGCTGCTTCAACCTACGCTCACGTCAACATGCAGGCGCAATACGATGCCTGGAATCCTGGCGCCCTCAAGGAGCTGGTGAGCAAGGGTGCCAAGCTGTTCCCGTTCCCGGCCCCCGTGATGAATGCAGCGTTCAAGGAATCAATGGCTTTGTATTCTGAACTCAGCGCCAGCAACCCGGCCTGGAAGAAAATTTACGAAGACTACGCGAACTTCCGCCGCGATCAGAATCTGTGGTTCCGGTTCACTGAGTCCACGTTTGACAACTTCATGCAGCGTCAAAAGCTGTAAGTAGAGAATTTTTCCCGTGGCACGCCAGGAAGACTGGCGTGGCCGGGCAGGCAAATTCAAGGTACAAAATTAAAAAGCCCCGCGATGCGGGGCTTTTTTTGTGGAAAACGGGTTAAGGCTTCTTGACCGTAGCGTCCTCTTTGACTGCATCCAAAAGCGCCTTCATTGGGTCATCAGCGGCGCCAGTGCCAGCCGTGTCACCAGATGCAGGCGCTGCGCCACCGCCGCCAGGCGTGGCGGGGGTCGTACCGGCAG
>JAHEBY010000363.1 GCA_024642025.1 Comamonadaceae bacterium
CGGCGTGGTGCCGCTCATTCAGCAGCTCACCGCACAAACCGACGAATGGCGTGGTGCCGAGATTGCCCGAGCGCGCAAATTGCTGGCCAAAGGTGAAGACGTTGACACTGTCCTGGAAGCCCTCTCCAAGGGGCTCACGCAGAAAATGCTGCACGGCGCGCTGGCCGAGCTGCATGCGGGTGATACCGAAGCCCGAGCCCGCGCCAGCACGGCGGTGCAACACTTTTTTCTTCGCAAAGAGCGTTAGCGACGCTCGGACTTTCCGCGAGCCCTTCGACATGCTCAGGGCAAACGGTATTTCCTCTATCCCGGCATGATGTGTACCGCTCGGGCTGAGCCTGTCGAAGCCCCTCCTTCCAATAAACCCCATGAAACCGTTTCTCCGCCAACAACTCGCCAAATACGTCGACCGCCAGGGCGAGCTGGAATTCCTGCTGTCACGCGAAGACATCATGAAAGACATGCCGCAGTTTCTGGCACTGTCCCGCGAGCATACCGATGTAGCCGCCGTAGCCACGCGCTGGAGTCGCTACCAGCAGCGTGAGCGTGATCTGGCCGAAGCGCACGACATGCTGGCCAGCGCCGGCTCTGATGCAGACATGACCGCCATGGCACAGGAAGAAATTGAAAGCGCCACTGCCGAGCTCCAGCAACTTGAAGCCGAATTGCAGCGCATGCTGCTACCCAAAGACCCTGACGATGCACGCCCTGCCTTTGTGGAGATTCGCGCGGGGACCGGCGGCGACGAATCGGCGCTTTTTGCAGCCGATCTGCTGCGCATGTACACCCGCTACGCTGACCGCTGCGGCTGGAAGACCGAAATCGTCAGCGAGTCGCCGAGCGAGCTGGGCGGCTACAAGGAGGTCGTGGTTCGCGTGGACGGCGGCAATGGCGGCGGCGCTGGCAACTCGGGCGTCTACGGCGCGCTCAAGTTCGAATCGGGTGGCCACCGGGTGCAGCGGGTGCCTGTGACAGAGACACAGGGCCGCATTCACACCAGCGCCTGCACCGTGGCCGTGCTGGCCGAGCAGGACGAGGCCGAAGCCATCAAGATCAACCCCTCCGACCTGCGCATAGACACCTACCGCGCCAGCGGTGCCGGCGGGCAACACATCAACAAAACCGATTCGGCGGTGCGCATCACGCACATTCCCACCGGCATCGTGGCCGAATGCCAGGACGGGCGCAGCCAGCACAGCAACAAGGCGCAGGCCCTCAAGGTGCTGACCGCGCGCATTCACGAAAAAGACCGCGCCGAGCGCGCCGCCAAAGATGCCGCACAACGCAAAAGTCTGGTCGGCAGTGGAGACAGAAGCGACCGCATTCGCACCTACAACTTTCCTCAGGGCCGTCTGACCGATCACCGCATCAACCTCACGCTTTACAAGCTTTTGGCCATCATGGAGGGTGACCTGGAAGACGTTGTGAACGCTTTGCAAGCCTACGAGGCTGCCGAGCAGCTGGCACAGCTCGAGGTGGGCGCGGGCGGGTAAAAACGAGGAAAACGCCGCTTTTTTTATGAAGAAATTGGCTCTTAGCCTCCGTCCAATATGCATTAATAGCTATATTATTTATAGCACAAAGGCACTGATTCTCTCGTGCGGGACCGCGCCATGGCCGGGCTGACCATCGCGCAAGCGCTGCACCGCGCAAGGGAATCTGGCTCCAACCTGCAAGGTCTGGACCGGCTCGACGCGCAATTGCTCATGCTCCACGCTTTGGGCCGTCCCCCACATGACCGTGCCTGGCTGCTGGCGCATGACACAGACTTGCTGGGTGCCGCCGAACTCGCCGCCTTTGAAGACCTTGCAGACCGCCGCTTCACGGGTGAACCCGTGGCTTACATCACGGGCCGCAAAGAGTTTTTTGGGCTGGATCTGCTGGTTGATTCAAGGGTTTTGGTGCCCCGGCCCGACACCGAAACTCTGGTTTCCTGGGCGCTTGAAGCGCTAAGTCTGATGCCATCAGCGCGGGCGGCGCACCACCCGTCGGCGCTGGACTTGGGCACCGGCAGCGGTGCTGTCGCACTGGCTCTCAAATCTGCGCATACGCAGATACAGGTCATCGCCACGGACGCAAGCCATGCGGCGCTGGAGGTTGCCAGAGCCAATTCCGCGAGGCTGAATCTCGACGTCGGGTTTTGCTCGGGCTCCTGGTTTGATGCGCTGCCACCCGACAGACAGCCGTTTGACCTGATTGTGTCCAACCCGCCTTACATCGCCGAGCAAGATTCGCATCTGGAAGCCCTGTGGCACGAGCCCAGATCTGCGCTAACCGCCGGCGCTGACGGGCTGGACGACATTCGGCAAATCATTGCAGGTGCTGGTGACCACCTTCTGCCGGGCGGTTGGCTGTTGTTGGAGCATGGCTTCGATCAGGCGCCCGCCGTGCGCGGTTTACTGGATCAGGCAGGGTTTGGCAGCGTTCAGTCCAGAAACGACCTCAGTGGTATCGCACGATGCAGTGGTGGGCAAAAGCGTGCCCGGTGACAGGCACAAACGCCGTGAAGGTGAAATAATGGAGGCCACAGTCGCGCTTTGACGGCGCCGCACGGCATCAATCCAGGAGTATCCAAATGAGTGACGCACAACAACGAATCGACGATCTGGTCAAGACCAACGAGGTCTTGCTGTTCATGAAAGGCAACGCGAGTTTTCCGCAGTGCGGCTTCTCGGGTCGCGCCATCCAGATTTTGAAAGCCTGTGGCGTGGAGCCGAAGACCGTCAAAACCGTGAATGTGCTGGAAGACCCCGAAATTCGGGCCGGCATCAAGGATTACAGCCAGTGGCCGACCATTCCGCAGCTCTATGTGAAAGGCGAGTTCATTGGCGGCTCGGACATCATGATGGAGATGTACGAAAGCGGAGAGTTGCAACAGGTGCTGGGCCAGAAAGCCTGAGCGCCCAAAACATCAAGCGGTATAGTCCCAGCGCCGTTTGGCGCCCATCACCGCGTTGGGATAGCTAGCCTGCCCGCGTGAGCCGTTATAACGGCCCAATGCCATGAACAGGTCTCCGCGTTCACGGTCCAGATAGTGCCGCAGGATCACGCAGCCAAAGCGCAGATTGGTTTGCATGTGAAACAGCTTGGCCGGGTCGCCATCTGCCAGCACGCGTGTCCAGAACGGCATGACCTGCATGTAGCCGCGGGCGCCCACACTGGAAATGGCGTGTTTTCTAAAGGCGCTTTCGACCTGAATCAACCCCAGCACCATGGTGGTATCGAGCCCGGCGCGCCGGCTCTCGTACCAGACCGTCTGCAGGAACTCCTTGCGTTCCCGAAGGGTGGATTTGTAGCGCTTCATGCGCTCGCTCATCGCGCTCAACCAGCGCA
>JAHEBY010000032.1 GCA_024642025.1 Comamonadaceae bacterium
AAGGCGCGCGTGCGCAGAAAATCGCAGAGCTCAAGGCCCAATGGGCGATCGACCACGAACAGGTCAAATCGCTCGGTGGTCTTCGCATCATCGCCACAGAGCGCCACGAGTCGCGACGGATCGACAATCAGTTGCGTGGCCGCTCTGGGCGTCAGGGTGATCCTGGTTCTTCGCGTTTTTATTTGAGTCTGGATGACTCTTTGATGCGCATATTTGCGGGTGATCGTGTTAAGGCCATCATGGACCGGCTGAAAATGCCAGAAGGGGAGGCCATTGAGGCCGGTATAGTGACGCGAAGCATTGAAAGTGCGCAACGCAAGGTTGAGGCGCGAAACTTTGATATGCGCAAACAACTTCTTGAATACGACGATGTCTCAAACGACCAGCGCAAGGTCATTTATCAGCAGCGCAACGAGATTCTCGATGCCTCCGATCTCACCGCACAGATAACCTCCTTGCGGGAAGGCTGTTTTTCAGACTTGACGAGGCAATTTGTACCCGCTGAGTCAGTGGAAGAGCAATGGGACTTGGCGGGGCTCGAGAAGGTTCTGTCTGAGGATTGGCAAATTGATGTGCCGATTCAAAAGACGGTTCAAGGCGCCAGCGCCATTACCGATGAGGAAATTGTTGAACTGGTTTGTCGTTCGGCCGACGAGACCTTTGCGGCCAAGGTCGCTCAGGTTGCCGGTGATCAGTTCACGCAATTTGAGCGCATGGTTTTATTGCAGAGTATTGACACGCAATGGCGAGATCATTTGAGTGCGCTGGACCACCTTCGACAGGGCATTCACCTGCGAGGCTACGCGCAGAAGCAACCGAAGCAGGAATACAAACGCGAAGCGTTCGAGCTGTTCGGGCAGCTCTTGGATTCGGTCAAGAATGAGGTCACTAAAGTACTTGTTACCGTGAAAATACAGTCAAGCGAGCAGCTGGAGCAGGCCGCTGACGAGATGGAAGCTCGGGGCGAAAACATTGGTAACGTGACGTACACGGCGCCTACCGAAACGGGCGAAGCAGAGACGACACCAGGACCAGGGACTCAGACTCGTATAGCAGGTGCAGCTGCACTTGCGGCTGCGGGAGCTACTGAGGTTGCCGTGCCCCGCGTCGGCCGAAATGAGCCTTGCCCCTGCGGCAGTGGGAAGAAATTCAAACTATGCCACGGCAAACTGTCTTAAGGAAAGCGCAATGCCCGTCAATCTGAATGCACCTGACCCTATTCAGCTTTTTCCGGTAGAGGGCGTTCGAATCGGCGTGACGGAGGCTGGAATCCGCAAAGCCAGTCGCAAAGACTTGACGGTGGTGTTGATAGACGAAGGTGCATCTGTAGCCGGCGTATTCACTCAGAACCGGTTCTGTGCTGCACCTGTCCAGATTTGCAGGACGCATCTGTCTGCGGGTCATGGCGTTCGTGCCATGTTAATCAACACAGGCAATGCGAACGCGGGTACTGGAGAGGACGGACTGTTGCGCGCCCGCAGTACCTGCAATGCGCTGGCGCGGTTGCTGAACCTGCCGCCGACCAGCATCTTGCCATTTTCTACTGGCGTGATCATGGAGTCCCTGCCGGTTGATCGTATCGAGGCGGGCTTGGCTGCGGCCGTGGCCGATGCGAAGGCGGATAACTGGCTGCGTGCAGCTGAGGGCATTATGACGACTGACACGGTGGCGAAGGCCTTCGGTGTTCAGGTCGTTATCGGTGGGGCAACCATCAACATCACGGGTATCAGCAAAGGCGCCGGCATGATTCGCCCGAACATGGCGACAATGCTGGGATTTATGGCAACAGATGCCTGCGTGGCGCCGTCCGTGATTCAACAGTTGGCCCGCGAGCTCGCGGACGGGTCATTCAATCGTGTAACAGTAGATGGTGACACCTCAACCAATGACTCGTTTGTCGTCATAGCCAGCAACAAGGCCGCGCACGCGCCGATTACGTCCCTGGAAAGTGCCGACGGTCAAATGCTGAAGTCAGCAATGCTCCAGGTGGCAAAACGTCTTGCTCAGGCGATTGTGCGGGATGGAGAGGGTGCAACCAAATTCATCACTATTCAAGTAGAAGGCGGCAAGACGCCCGAAGAATGCCGGCTCGTCGCATATGCGATTGCCCACTCCCCACTGGTAAAAACCGCGTTTTTTGCTAGTGATCCGAACTTGGGCCGTATTTTGGCAGCTGTGGGTTATGCGGGCATCAATGACTTGGACCAGTCGAAGATTGAATTGTATTTGGATGATGTTCACGTCGCACATCACGGGGGGCGCAATCCGGCCTATCGCGAAGAGGATGGCCAGCGTGTGATGAAGCAGACAGAGATTGCGATTCGCGTCGGCTTGGGTCGCGGGGCCGCAACGGACACCGTATGGACATGTGACTTCAGTCACGAATACGTGACAATCAACGCAGATTACCGCTCCTGACATTTGCGGACGCCAACGGCACGGCTTGCTGAGATCTGCCCAATGAACGAAAAATTTGAACAGTTACTGATACGTGCTGAACAGCTGTTCAGCCGTATTGAGGACGCTCTGCCGCGACCTCTGTCGAGCCCGAACTGGGCGGCGTCTGTCGCCTTTCGCTACCGTAAGCGCAGTTCGGGGCATGGGATTCTGGAGCCGGTTCGCCACGTGGGCGACATGCGCTTGAGTAACCTGAAGGAGATCGACCCTCAAAAGGAAAAAATCCAGCTCAATACACTGCAATTTGTCGAAGGCAAGACGGCGAACAATGTACTCTTGACCGGTGCACGGGGCACAGGAAAATCGTCGTTGATCAAAGCTTGTCTAAACGAATATGCCAGCCGTGGGCTGCGACTCATTGAGGTCGATAAAGCCGATCTGACAGATTTGCCTGACATTGTGGATGTTGTTTGCGATCGTGCAGAAAAATTCATTGTTTATTGCGACGACTTGAGTTTTGAAGATGGAGAGCCTGGCTATAAGGCGTTGAAATCGATTCTGGACGTATCTATAGCGGCCACAACACCCAATGTGTTGATTTATGCCACCAGCAATCGCCGACATTTGTTGCCCGAATACATGAAGGAAAACTTGACCTATACCCACACGGAAGATGGTGAGGTGCATCCGGGCGAGGTCGTGGAAGAGAAAATATCGCTGTCTGAGCGCTTTGGGTTGTGGGTCAGCTTTTACCCGTTTACGCAAGACGAATACCTTGCCATCGTTGCGCAATGGTTGTCATCGCTTGGTGTGAGCCCTTCAGAAATTACTGCAGCCCGGCCCGCCGCGTTGGTTTGGGCACTTGAGAGAGGTTCGCGCAGCGGACGCGTGGCTTACCAGTTCGCGCGGGATTTCAGCGGAAAACTTGGCAGCAAAGCGTGAGTGATGGCACCTTGGTTGCGGATGGCCACCGGCCGCGAAACGGCGGCGTGGAGCGGCAGCCAGTTGATGTCGCAGTTGGCGTGCTCATTAGGGCAGATGAAGCCTTTTTGCTGACTTCCAGGCCAAAGGGCAAAGTTTACGAGGGGTACTGGGAGTTTCCAGGCGGAAAGCTTGAGGCGGGCGAATCAGTTCAACAGGCCCTCAAGCGTGAATTGCACGAAGAGCTCGGCATCGACATTGCGGATGCTGTCCCCTGGAAAATCGAAATGGTGGACTACCCTCATGCGTTGGTTCGCTTGAATTTTTGCAAGGTGTTCGATTGGACTGGCGAACTTCAGATGCGGGAATCGCAGACGGCCACGTGGCAACAGCTACCCGTTCAGGTATCGCCAATTTTGCCTGGGACAGTGCCGGTGCTAAAGTGGCTCGCCGAAGAGCGCCATTCCTAAATTGCTATTGAAAAAGTAGCTAACAACGCATATAAATAGATGGCTTAAACCCTAAGTCGCCGGAAGCTTCCGCTATTCAGGCGGTTGATATCGCTTCATTGCAGTTTGGCATCGCCGTAGACATGGTCGTCCGGAGGTGCTTCGGTAGGTACCCGAAATGCCTCGCTTGCCCACGCACCAAAGTCCAGGTTTTTGCACCGTTCGCTACAGAACGGCCGAAACGCGTTGGCCGAGCCGTAAACGCTCTCGCCACTACAGGATGGGCAGACTACCAAGCGCTTGTCGACTCCGTCAATATCTCGCTTTTTGCTCATTTCGGCTAGGGCGTTCGAGGATCGGGTACGCAGGAAACTGTTCCGCGATCAGGAGCACAAGGTCAATTCAAAGTTTGCATCTTCGCCACTTGAATGCAAGCGATCATCAGCTTCTTGACGCATCAGCCGGATGGAAACCATCAGGCGGTTGCCACTAATTTCCGGGACTAGTCTTAGCGTTGGGTCAACCCCAAGACGCAGGAGCTGAAAAGTTCTACCTTGAGGTAGATTTTGTTGAAACTGCCCACCAGTAGCCACGACCTTTTGTGGCTGGCCAGAATCGCGGAGCAATGTCAAAAGCAATTGAACAGCATCTGCGACGGGGCTGAAATTTTCGGCCCAACGCGCAATGTCACCGCGGCGTTTCTCGCAGCTTTCATGCTGCCAGGCGTAGTAGGCTGGCAGGTCAAATTCACAGGTTCCGCCCGGAATACTTGCCCGACTGCGAATACCCATTAGCCAATCGTTTTCTGTAAGGACATGCCCAACCTTGCCTGGCAATCCGTTCAGAGCGGCGAAACACTGTTCAAGGTTATCTACTACCTTATCCAGAACGCCCTCGGCAATTGCCGGATTGCCGCGATAGTTATTGAGCAGCTGCTTTTGTTTGTCCAGATCTTTCAGAACGTCGGACTTCAAGTCCGCACGTGCACCTACGTCCATTACCTCAAATAGAGTTGTCAGGGCGAAATGATGATCGATGGCGTGGTCGCGAGAGATTAATTCGCCTAACCGACGGAACAAATGCTCGAGGCGCAGATAGGTGCGTATGCGCTCGTTAAATGGATATTCGTAAAGGATCACGCTAAATTTTCCGATGGCCTAATGATAGCTCGAAGTGAAAATACAGCCGTTGCACTTCAACTGACAGGGCCTGAATTGAAATAGAGCCGTTGTAGATGACGTAGTCAGCGGCGCTCAATCGGAGCGAACGCGACGCCTGGGTGGCAATAATTTTTTGAACCGTTTCACGCGACTGACCGCTTCGTTGGACTGCTCGCATGTTTTGCTGATCCGGCGGGCAGTCAACGACCAATACCTTGTCCACCATCTGGCGCCAGTGTGCAGACTCAACCAGCAGCGGGATGTCGAAAACAATAAAAGTGCGCCCGGCTTGCGTCGCGGCCAAGGCCTGCCGACCTGCCTCTTGTCCCACAAGTGGATGAACGATGGCCTCGAGACGCGTACGTGCGGTCTCGTCGCTGAACACCAAGGCACGCATGGCGTCGCGGTCCAAGCTGTCGCTCCGGTCAATGAATCTGGACCCAAATTGCTGGCGGATGGCGCCAATCGCTGCACCAGACGGTCCTGTTGTACTCCGTGAAATGACATCGGCATCGATGACGGCCGCACCGTATTGAGCAAAAAAGCCGGCTACCGTGCTTTTGCCGCTACCTATCCCGCCAGTCAAACCCAGCCGCAAGGGCGATAGATCCATTCAAAGTCCAACCACGCGCAGTATGGATTGAGGCCCAAACAACATGGCAGCCAGACCCGACAGGGCCAGAAACGGACCAAACGGGACATATCCACCTTCGCGCAATCCCGTCGAAAACTTCATACCGACCCCGACAAAAGCGCCAATAACAGAGGCCATCAAGATCATCGGAACCAGTGCCTCCCAGCCAAACCAGGCGCCCAGAGCTGCGAAGAGCTTGAAATCGCCATAACCCATGCCTTCCTTGCCGGTTGCGATTTTGAACAGCCAGTAAATGATCCACAAAGATAGATAGCCGCCCACCGCGCCCCAAAGTGCTGACACCAAGGGTACGGACGTCCAGTGCAACGTGGCACCAATCAGGCCCGCCCACATCATCGGCAATGTGAGATCGTCAGGTAAAAGTGTCGTATCCCAGTCGATCAATGCCAAGGTCAGTAGCACAGCGGAAAATCCGCACCATGCCAGCGTTGACACGGTCAAGCCCCAACGCCATGCACAAAAAGCAAAAAGAAAACCAGTACAGCATTCGACGATTGGGTACCGAATGCTGATTGGGGTTTTGCAAGACGAGCACTTTCCCCGCAGCGCCATGTAGCTGACGATTGGGATGTTTTCAAACCACCGAATCTGATGGCCGCACTGCTGGCAGCGCGACCGCGGCAACATTAAATTGAATACTTCAGCCGCGGCCTCGGGCTTACCCGTCAATTCCGCACACTCCGCCGCCCACTGGCGCTCCAGCATTTTGGGCAGCCGATAGATAACCACATTGAGAAAACTGCCAATGAGCAAGCCCAACAGTCCTGCGAGTCCAATCGCCACCCACATCTCTTCGGAGTTCAAACAACCTGGCCCAACTTGAAGATAGGCAGGTACATCGAAACAACGATACCGCCAATGATGACGCCCAGAACAACGATGATGATGGGTTCCATCAGGCTGGAAATGCCGGCAACCATATCATCAACTTCCGCCTCGTAAAAATCTGCGGCTTTGCCAAGCATGTGGTCGATGGAACCTGATTCCTCGCCAATCGCGCACATTTGCAATACCATCGAAGGAAACAGGTTTGCATTGGTCATGGCAGTGGTGAGGGCGGTGCCGGTCGAAACTTCCTGCTGGATTTTCAGTGTGGCTTTTGTGAAAACTGAATTGCCTGCAGCGCCGCCTACCGAGTCAAGGGCTTCCACCAACGGTACACCTGCGGCAAACATGGTAGACAGGGTCCGCGTCCATCGCGCAATGCAGGATTTCTCCACGAGTGTCCCAAAGATGGGCAGCTTCAGCAGCAGGCGATCCATGAATTGCTGAACACGTTCGTTTCGCTGCCACGCCTGCATGAAGAAGTAAAAGCCCCCGAACAAGCCACCAAATATCAGCCACCAGAATTTGACAAAAAATTCACTGATGGCAATGACAACCAAAGTTGGCGCAGGTAGGTCTGCACCAAACGACGAAAAAACCTCTTTGAAGGCGGGAATCACGAAAATCATGATGACTGCGACCACGACAAACGCTACGACCAAAACGGAGATCGGGTACATCAAGGCCGATTTAATCTTGGACTTGATCGCCTCTGTTTTCTCCATATATACCGCCAGGCGGTCCAGCAACTGGTCAAGGATACCGGCTGCTTCACCGGCTTCAACCAAATTGCAATAGAGGTTGTCGAAGTACAGCGGATACTTCCGAAAAGCGATGCTCAGCGATGTGCCAGTTTCAACGTCCGTGCGAATGTCGTTGAGGAGTTTTGTAACTCTGGGGTTTGGATTGCCTCGGCCAACAATGTCAAATGCCTGCAGAAGCGGGACGCCCGCTTTCATCATCGTTGCCAGTTGGCGGGTGAAAATGGCCATGTCTTTGGGCTTGATGGCCCGGCCCGCACTCATGCGTCGCCGCTTCATTTTCACCAGCGTTACGCCTTGGCGCCTGAGCATGGATTTGACCTGATTCTCGCCTGCTGCCCGGGTCTCTCCGCGGACCTGCTTGCCGTTGCGGTCTTTGCCTTCCCATTCGTAGACAAATTCCCTGGCGCTTGCTTTTGCGCTTCTAGGTCTTTGAGTGGTCGCTTTTGCAGATGTTGCCATAGTGCCCTTTGGGTTAACTCGTTCTATTCGTTGGTAACGGCAAGCACTTCTTCAAGCGAAGTCAAGCCCAGCTTCACCTTGTGCAAGCCCGCTTGACGGAGCGAACGCACACCATCCATTTCAGCTTGCTCGGCGATTTCTAACGCACTACCGTCACGCAAAATGATTTTCTGAATGGCCTCAGTTATGGGCATGACCTGATAAATGCCGATGCGCCCCTTGTACCCGTTGTTGCACGATGAACACCCGACTGGCCGGTAGTTGATCCAGCTGCCATCCAACTCCGCGCTTTCAAATCCGGCTTCAACGAGGGCCTTTTCGGGAATGTCGACAGGCGCTTTACAGTTGACGCAAAGCCTTCTGGCAAGACGCTGCGCCGTAATCAGGATCACGCTAGACGCGATATTGAATGCTGCAATGCCCATATTGCGCATGCGCGTGAGCGTGGTTGGCGCGTCATTGGTATGCAATGTAGACAGTACGAGGTGACCTGTTTGCGCGGCCTTGATGGCAATATCTGAGGTTTCCAGATCACGAATCTCACCAACCATGATGATGTCCGGGTCCTGGCGCAAGAAGGATTTCAGCGCAGCCGCAAAGGTCAGCCCCGCTTTCTCGTTGACATTGACCTGATTGACACCCGGCAGATTAATCTCAGCCGGGTCTTCCGCTGTAGCGATGTTGACACCTGGCCTGTTTAGCAAGTTCAAGCAGGTATACAAGGACACGGTTTTGCCAGAACCTGTGGGACCCGTGACCAGGATCATCCCATAGGGGCGACCAATGGCGTGCATGAGCCGCTCTTTTTCTTCCGGCTCATACCCAAGTGCGTCAATGCCCAGTTTCGCGCTGCTCGGATCCAGAATCCGGATCACGATTTTTTCGCCGAACAGCGTTGGCAACGTACTGACCCGAAAATCGATAACCCGCTCCGGGCCGATCTTGAGCTTCATCTTGCCATCTTGCGGGACACGCTTTTCTGAAATGTCCATGCGTGATATGACTTTAATTCGGGATGCCAGTTTGTCTTTGATGGCTACTGGCGGTGAAGCAATCTCCCGCAACTCCCCGTCAACACGAAAGCGAACCCGGTAATTGGTCTCGTATGGTTCGAAATGCAGGTCAGAGGCCCGCATGCTGAACGCGTCCAGAAGCATCTTGTGAAGAAATTTGACGACAGGCGCGTCTTCAACTTCCGCCACGCTCGAATTCGCAGCTTCGCTCGCCGCATCGGCGCTGGAGGCGTCAAACTCAAATTCGGCGCCAATGATGTCTTCCATCGCCTCGGTAGCCGTCGTCGAACTTTCTTCAACCAGTTTGACAAGTTTGTCGTACTCCGCGATGACCCAATCAAGCCCCAGCTGCGTGGAGAACTTGATGCGTTCGGCTGCCTCCTGATCGGACGGGTCGGCAGTGGCAACAATCAGGCGATTGTTGCGTTTGTTCAGAACAATGACCCGATAATCAGTGCAGATTCTGCCGTCCAGCATGCCTTTAGGGAGGCGCTGGATATCGACGGCATCGAGGTCAATCAGAGGCGCTGCATAGGCCGTGGACATGGTGTGGGCAAGATCTGAAGCAGATACCGTTCCGGAACCCATTAGCTCGGCAATAAAGGTGGTCCTTCCTGATAGGGCCTTTCCATAAATTTCTTCGGCTGATTTCTGTCCGAGCTTTCCGGCCAAGACCAGCGCCCGGGCCAAGCCGGGGAGCGCGGTGGAAGCGGTGTCTCTGGTTGACGTGTCTACTGCGGCCATGGACCAATAAAAGTGTTCTAAAAGGGGGTATCCGCTCAATCATCGCCGATTGGTCGGCCCAAGTAAATTGAAATGGGTCAGTTATGACGCCCAGTACCAGCTCGCGTTGCGCTGTAACAAATTGCGGATGGTGCTTAGGGTAGCAGAATTTGGCATGCGGTCAGGCTAAGGCGGCGAGTTTGCCAAGGCCAGACCACATTTTAAAGTCAAGCCGTTCGGGAGAGAAGCTCAGTCCCAAGTTGTATCAAACTGTAACTGTGCGGGCCAGGCGGAAGGCGGCTGGCCGCGTCTACGGCTCGCCTCGCCTCGCGAGTAGCAGCAGTTCGCGACACTTCAATGGCCCCAGTTGCGTTGATCACCTGGATCACGCCGTCCAGCATGGAAGCGCCACCAGACTCGATTGCCTCCCGAATCAGTTCCCGCTGAGAAAGAGAACCTCGCTCCATGGCCACGATAAGGGGCAGAGTGGTTTTCCCCTCCCGCAGGTCATCGCCAATTGATTTACCCATAACCTCACGTTCCCCAGCGTAGTCAAGGATATCGTCGATGATCTGGAAGGCGGTTCCCAGCGCTTGACCATATTCTGCGCAAGCAACTTCAATTTGATGCGGGGCATCTGCAAGAATGGCGCCAACACGGGCGCTCGCTTCGAACAACTTTGCCGTCTTGGAGCGAATAACCTGTAGATAGCTAGCCTCGTCCAGGCTGGCATTGTGCATATTCATCAGCTGCAGCACCTCGCCCTCGGCGATCACGTTGGTTGCATCTGCCAATACTTCCATGATCCGCATACTCTGGGCGTCTACCATCATCTGAAAAGCACGGGAGTACAGAAAGTCGCCGACAAGGACGCTTGCCGGATTTCCAAATCGCTCATTGGCCGTGGCATTGCCGCGGCGAAGCACCGAGTCGTCCACTACGTCGTCATGTAACAAGGTGGCAGTGTGTATGAATTCCACAACTGCGGCCAACGTGTGCTTTTGAGGACCGTCGTACCCGAGGGCCCCACTGGTCAGCAGCAGCAGAGCTGGCCTAAGCCTCTTGCCACCAGCCGAAATGATATACCGGGACACTTCACCTACCAGAGGTACGTCCGAGCTCAGTCGTTTTGCAATAACTGCATCCACGAGCTGCATATCACTTGCAATGATTGACAGGGGCGTGGGCTGGGGGGCGGGGGGAGGCGGCAAAATGGGGAAATCGGAGGTTGTTTTTCAATTATAGAAACCCAAGAGACCGAAGTCGGGCTCATGCGCGGCATTTTCGGGCGCAACGCTGGATTTCTCTCTCTTATTGTGCTAGAGTGTTAGGCTCTGCGAAAATTCGTTCTCAGAGCTAAATTGAAGAGGTCAACATGTACGCGGTCATAAAAACCGGTGGCAAGCAATATCGGGTTGCTGCTGGCGAAAAAATTAAAGTAGAACAGATTGCTGCGGACGTAGGCCAGGAAATTGTGTTTGATCAGGTGTTGGCTGTCGGAAACGGCGCTGATATCAAGATTGGCACGCCCCTGGTGTCCGGCGCAACGGTCAGTGTCACGGTTGTGGCACACGGGAAGCACGACAAAGTGCGCATTTTCAAGATGCGCCGTCGCAAGCACTACCAGAAACGTCAAGGTCATCGCCAGCAGTTCACTGAGCTGCTGATTGGTGCGATTGCCGCATAAGGAGCATCAGTCATGGCACAGAAAAAAGGCGGCGGCTCTACGCGAAACGGGCGCGATTCCAAGCCCAAAATGCTCGGCGTCAAAGTTTATGGTGGTCAGCAAATCAGTGCCGGTGGAATTATCGTGCGCCAGCGCGGCACCAAGTTCCATCCTGGTACCAATGTCGGTATTGGCAAGGACCACACACTGTTTGCTCTGGTGGATGGCCAAGTGTCGTTTGCCGTCAAGGGCTCTTTGAACAAGCACACGGTGAGCATCACATCGGCTTGATTGAAGCCCAATCCAGCGTGAAACCCTGCGCATGTCGCGGGGTTTTTCGTTTGTATAGCCGTAAAAATCCATGAAGTTCGTTGACGAAGCCTACATTGACATCTCCGCCGGCGATGGCGGGGCGGGCTGCGTTTCGTTCCGGCACGAAAAGTACAAGGAATTTGGTGGCCCCAATGGCGGAGATGGTGGGCGAGGGGGGCACGTGTTTGCGGTGGCGGACCCCAACCTCAATACGCTGGTGGATTTCCGCTTTTCCCGCCGCCACGACGCCAAACGCGGTCAGCACGGGATGGGTTCCGACATGTTTGGAGCCGCTGGAGATGACATTACGCTCAAAATGCCAGTCGGCACCATTATTTCGGACGCCGAGACGGGCGAGGTGCTTTACGAGCTACTAACGCCGGGCGAAGTCATCACCATTGCCAAGGGCGGTGACGGCGGGTTCGGCAATATGCGCTTTAAGAGCGCCATCAATCGTGCACCCCGCCAAAAAACCCCAGGGTGGCCAGGTGAGAAAAAAAATCTGAAGCTGGAATTAAAAGTGCTCGCCGACGTCGGCTTGCTGGGTCTACCCAACGCTGGCAAATCCACGTTGATCTCCGCAATATCAAACGCCAGGCCGCGCATTGCAGATTACCCGTTTACCACCTTGCATCCCAACCTGGGTGTGGTTCGAGTTGGTATGGAGCAAAGTTTCGTAGTAGCAGACCTGCCTGGCCTCATTGAGGGTGCATCGGATGGCGCAGGGCTTGGCCATTTGTTTCTGCGCCATTTACAGCGCACACGGCTGTTGCTGCATGTTGTTGACATGGCCCTGTTTGACGACGGTGCTGACCCCGTTGCCGGTGCCAAAGCGATCATCAAAGAGCTAAAGAAGTACGACAAGGCCTTGTTTGACAAGCCGCGCTGGCTGGTATTGAACAAGCTCGATATGGTGCCAGCCGATGAGCGCCCGGCGCGGGTCGCTGATTTTGTGAAGCGTTTGAAATTCAAGGGCCCGGTGTTCGAGATTTCCGCGTTGAACCGGGAAGGTTGCGAAACGCTGGTCAAGACCGTCTACAAACACATCAAGGCAGAGCAAACTGCGGAAAACACGCCCGCAGAAGTCGATCCGCGCTTTTTGCCCGACGTGTCAAACTGATAAATGCTATAAAATACATAGCTAATGGCGCATATTCTG
>JAHEBY010000364.1 GCA_024642025.1 Comamonadaceae bacterium
CCACTGACTCGGGATAGCCAGCATAGGGCGTTTTCTTGAAAGAAACGTCTTTCGGGATATCGACCACCACCGGACCGGGTCGACCGCTGCGGGCAATATGAAACGCCTTTTTCATTGTTTCAGCCAGATCGCGCGCGTCCTTGACCAGAAAGTTGTGCTTGACGATCGGGCGCGTGATGCCGACGGTATCGCACTCCTGGAAGGCGTCCAGACCAATGGCATGCGTAGGCACTTGGCCCGTCACGATCACCATCGGGATACTGTCCATGTAGGCTGTAGCGATGCCTGTGATGGCATTGGTGACGCCCGGGCCCGAGGTCACAAGAGCGACCCCCACATCTCCCGTCGCACGGGCATAGCCATCGGCAGCATGCACGGCGGCCTGCTCATGACGCACCAGAATATGCTGAATGGTATCCTGCTTGTAGAAAGCGTCGTAGATGTGAAGAACCGCTCCGCCAGGATAGCCCCATACGTACTTGACACCCTCGGCTTGCAGCGCCTTCACGAGGATCTCGGACCCCCTAAATTCTTGTTGATCCGCTGCTGCAGCGGGAGTCTTGGTGGCGGCCAAAGCCGCATTAGCCGAAGAAATTTCAGCCTTTGAGATTTCCATGATGAACCTTTGTGAATTTCTCTAACGAAAAACCTTGGGTGCCCCTTCGAAAACACTTGTGGCGTCGCGTCGGGACTTGAGATCAAAGCCATAGGCGCGTTGCTTGTTGCGCCGGACTGTGATCCGTTTGCTTTTTGATTTGCAAGGCGCATTATCGCACTGCACCAATCAAAATGATGCAGGCGCAGCAGAAAAATGGACTCAAGATGCCATAATTTGCAGATATTTGCGCTCCATTTCCTCCGGAATGCGCCAAAACAGAGACACCGCAACACTTTCGCCCCACGGCCTACCCGCTTGGCAACCGAACAAGAACTGTCCGACTTTCTGAAAAGCGTTGAAAAACGTGCTTTCAAACGTTCCGTGTACCACGTGCGGAACGAGGAAGCGGCGCTTGACATCGTGCAGGACAGCATGATGAAGCTGGCTGAACATTACGGGCACAAGCCCGCCGGCGAACTCCCCATGTTGTTCCAGAGGATTCTGTCGAATAGTACCCTTGACTGGTTCCGGCGCCAAAAAACACGGAACGCCCTGTTCTCGAACATGAGCGACTTTGAATCCTCCGGGGATGAAGGGGATTTCGATCTTCTGGAAAATCTGGATGTTTCCGACAGTTCCGAGCAGACTGAAAGCGCAGAGCGCCTGACGGAGCGGGCCCAGATTTTGCGTGAAATCGAGCTGGCAATTCAGGAACTCCCAGCCCGTCAACGGGAAGCCTTTCTCATGCGTTACTGGGAGGAGTTGGATGTGGCAGAAACTGCTGCAGCCATGGGCTGTTCGGAAGGCAGCGTGAAAACACACTGTTCCAGAGCAGTTCAGGCCCTGAGCAAGGCATTGCGGGCGAAGGGAGTAAAACCATGAATTATTCGAATCCATACAACAATTTGTCTGCCCAAGACCAATTCGGTCACAAGCTGGTCGCGCGCCTGTCTGAGTCGGCTGCGGAGCTTCCGCACGATATTTCCGAGCGCCTTCGGGCTGCCCGGATGCAGGCATTGGGCCAACGCAAGGTTGTCAGATTTCGGGTTCCAACCCTTGCGACCGCCGGCGGGACCGCAACACTGACGCTGGGAGACGAGAATACTGGCTTTTGGGGCCGCATTGCGTCCATCGTCCCACTGGTGGCCCTGATACTCGGTCTGGCGGCCTTGCAAGTGATTCAACTTGACCATCGCGCCAAGGAACTCGCCGAAGTTGATTCAGCCCTCCTGACCGACGATTTGCCTCCTGCGGCCTACACTGACCCCGGCTTCACGCAGTTTCTAAAAGCCAGCCGCGAACAGGCAAAGTAAGGCGTGTCGGTCTCATTATGAAAATCTGCCACCCGACCCGTCATCCTGGTCCACACCTGATAGGTGGTTCAGCCATGTTCGCCTTGGTCGTGGCTCTGAATGTGTTCAGCACCACGACCGCGTTCGGGCAGACTATGGATACCGACCCGCGAGGGCCCATCAAAGTCGCCAGCAAGCAAACGTCGAGGAATGCAATGGCGGCAAGCCCTGTTGCCGAGGCACCAAGAACTTCATCCCAACCCGCCTGGCAAAGTCTGACGGCGGCGCAGCAGCAGTCCCTCAAACCGCTGGCTCCCAAGTGGAGCAGTTTGAGCGAGATTCAGAAGCGGAAATGGATCGCCATTGCCCAGAATTACGCATCGCTTCCCCCTGACGAGCAGGTCAAATTGCACAACCGCATGGCAGGCTGGGTTTCGCTCAGCCCTCAGCAGCGAGCACAAGCCCGCCTGAATTTTGCGGAAAGCAAGAAGCTTTCCGCCTCTGAAAAGTCATCCACTTGGGAAGCCTATCAAGCCTTAAGTGCGGAAGAAAAACAAAAACTTGCCGCCAAAGCCAAGGCACAAGCCAAGCCCACCGGGGTTGCATCAACCATCAGGCCTGCGCCCGCGAAAAAGATTACCGTAGTACCCGTGACACAAGAACCGTCCAGGCCAACGCCCAAGATCGCCATCAGCACAAAATCCCTCCAGCACAATACCTTGCTGCCGCAGCAGGCCCCGGCGGCCAGTCCTGCGCCGGCACAAAAAAACTGAAATCGGAAAGCCAGCAGCCATTGATGACAGCGCACAAGGCGGGCCATCCGGCCCTGAAACACCCCCTATCACGACAAACCGCGGCAACGTTGACAGCACCAGGGCTGTCTCGCCGCATGGCTTGCTGGCTCTATGAAGGCATGCTGATGTTTGGCGTGGTGTTCATCGCCGGATATCTCTTCAGCACGCTGTCACAAACCCGCAATGCGCTGGACAATCGGCACCTTCAGCAAGCCTTTTTGTTCATTGTGCTTGGCATCTATTTCACTTGGTTCTGGTCAAGGGGGCAAACACTGGCCATGAAGACCTGGCACATCCGTCTGGTGGACCGACTGGGTCGTCCGGTCACTCAGACCCGTGCCCTGATGCGCTATGGCTTAAGCTGGCTCTGGTTTTTACCCGCACTGGCAGGCATCTTCCCGTTCAAGCTTTCCGGCTCAGAATCCACAGTCATTGTCGTTGGCTGGGTGACCGTCTGGGCGCTCCTGAGTCGATTCCACCCGCAGCAACAGTTCTGGCATGACGCACTGGCGGGAACCCGTCTCATCGACTCAAAGCCTTTGAGCCGTTAACCGTCACGAAGCTCGGTAACAATCAGGGGATGTCTGCATTTCAAGAAAACTCAACCGTCAATCCGCAAAAACGCCGTCGTGGCCTGAGTCGCATGT
>JAHEBY010000365.1 GCA_024642025.1 Comamonadaceae bacterium
GCGCCTGTGTCGAGCAGAACAGTATCGTAGTGCGGCACCAGGCTGGTCATGACGCGCAGGAAGTCATCGCGCACTTCGGGCGTCAGGCGCGAATACTCCACCATGCCCGAGCCTGCCAGCAATACAGAGAAACCACCCGGCGCCTTGATAACGGCTTGCTCGAGTTTGACTTTGCCCGTGAACACATCATGCAGTGTGGGCTTCGGGTTGAGATTCAGCACCACGTCGAGGTTGGCCAAGCCGAGGTCAGCGTCCAGTACCAGCACACGTTGCCCCTGCCGCGCCAATGCCGCGGCCAGATTGGCCGACACAAATGTCTTGCCCACGCCACCTTTGCCACTGGTAATGGCCAGTACCTTGCCTTGAGGCGTCAAGGGCACCGAGACGGGCGACTTGTTTGGAGATTGGGGCGACACGTTTTCACTCATTGGAATTTACCTTTTGCGCAGCGTCCGGCAAGTTGCTGGCAGGGCCACTTTCGATCCAGGCGGGCTCGCCGATGGCGAGGTGTCCGAACAGCATGTTTTTCTCTTCGACACTGACGGAAATAACGGGCTGGTGATCCAGGCACACACGGTTGCGTCCTTCCGATTTCGCCCGGTACAGTTGCAGGTCAGCCCGCTCCGTCCACAATGCAATGGTTGACCGCACCCATTCCGGCGCAAAGGCGCCGCCGATGCTGATGGTGACCTTCAGCGTTTCCAGGGGCGAGATGGCTACTTCAAGCGACTCAACAGCCCGCCGAATCCGCTCCGCCACAGTGGCGCCAAACGACACCTGACAATTTGGCAGAACCACGGCAAATTCTTCGCCGCCATATCGCGCAACAGTGTCCATCGGGCGCACGCAGCGCGCCAAACAGGCTCCCATGGCCTGCAGCACGCGGTCGCCAGCCTGGTGACCATGCTTGTCGTTAACTGATTTGAAGTGATCAATGTCCAGCATCAACAGAAGCGCAGGCTCGCCGGAGCGCGCCACGACATCAATGCTTCTCTCCAGCACCGTGTGAAACTGGCGGCGATTTGCCAGCCCGGTTAAGGGATCTTTGAGCGAGAGCTCGCACAGGCCGTTGATGACCCCCTGCAGGTAAGCCACCGAAGATTCCTCCGGCGAGGCTGGCCCTTGTATAGCGCCACCATGTTTGAGCAGCGCCAGGGCGTCGTCAAGCCTTAGGTCCGACAGGTTGATGGGTGAGGGCAATTTTGAATCGACCACGGCTTTGTTTGCACGGTTTTTCGTATAGGATCGCGAGAAGTCTAACAGGCAAAATCCTGAGGCAGATGCAGAAATCAGCCTGCTTTCCGGTTCAATATTTTGTCTAGTTGGGCACTTGAACGGCGACAGGACCGCAAGGCATTCGTCGCAAATCAGACATTCCTCAGAGCAGGTCCGCAGAATTCAAATCCCGTGAAAGCGCTCAAAATATTCGCTGTCAGCAGTCGCCAGAAGTTGTTCCACTATTTGACGGCGCTGTGGCTGTTGCTCAAAGATCCGCGTACACCGCTCATGGCCAAACTGGTGGCGGGCTTTGTGGTGGCCTATGCGCTCAGCCCGATCGACCTGATCCCCGATTTCATACCGGTTCTGGGCCTGCTGGACGATGTCATTCTGGTTCCGCTGGGTGTGGCTCTGGCTGTAAAGCTGGTCCCGCCTGCGCTGTGGGCGGAGATGCGTCAGCAAGCCGACCAATTCAAGGGGCGGTTGCCTCGCATGCTGTGGGGGCTGGTGATTGTGGTGGCGATCTGGCTTACGGTGCTGGGTGGATTCATTTACTGGTTGCTGCACTCGGCTCTGAACGCATCGTGACGCAAAGCGCCATGACCCAAGCCACGCCGTCCGTGGCCCCGCTTGTCCCTGCGGCGCCCGCATGGCGCCGGGCAGGTCGTCTGGTGGTGTCATTTACTATTATTTATATAGCTAATAGCGTAAATCCAGCGTGGGCTTGGAGCGGATTTGTTACAAAAATATCGGATGGAGACACCTTGTGGGTACGCCCAACAGAGGGCGGCAAGCCGCGCAAGATCCGTCTGGACGGCATTGACGCCCCGGAGATTTGCCAGGCCTGGGGTCAGCAGTCAAAGCAGGCACTGGCCAGCTTTCTGGGTCGGGGGCAAGTGACTGTCACGGTCCGCAGCCGTGACGACTATCAACGCCTGCTGGCGCGCGTGCAAATCAAGGGCCAGGATGCAGGCGAATGGCTGGTGACCAATGGGCATGCGTGGTCGTATCAATACCGGCATGACCCCGGCCCCTACCGCACGCAGGAAGTTCAGGCGCACACAGCTGGACGCGGGTTGTTTGCGGAGGCATCAGCCATGCGACCCCGGGAGTTCCGCAAGGCGCACGGCCCCTGTCAGTGACGCCCACCGCATACCGGGCACGAGGTGTTGCGTGGCAGCCGGATATCGTTCCATTCCATCGAGCGGGCGTCCAGCATCAACAGTCGCCCGGCGAGCGACTCGCCCGCTCCGCTGAGCAATTTGAGCGCTTCGGCGGCCTGCGTGGCCCCGATGATGCCCACCAGTGGCGCAAAAACGCCCATCGTGGCGCAGCGCGTTTCCTCAAAACTCGCATCCGGGGGGAACACGCAGGCATAGCAGGGGGATACGGCGTCGCGCGAGTCGTAGACGCTGATTTGCCCGTCAAACCGGATGGCGGCACCCGATACCAGCGGCTTTCGGTGTTTGACGCAAGCCGCGTTAACCGCCTGACGCGTGGCAAAGTTGTCGCAGCAATCCAGCACCACGTCGGCGTCAGCCACCAGTACTTCCAGCAACTGCGTGTCAGCACGTGCCTGGACGGTTGTCACCTTTACATCCGAGTTGATGGCTGCAATGGCGGCCTTTGCTGACATCACTTTGGGCTCGCCAACGCGCGCCTCAGTGTGGGCAATCTGGCGCTGCAGGTTGGTCAGGTCAACGGTGTCGTCGTCCACCAGCGTGATGTGGCCAACGCCCGCTGAACCCAGGTAAAGCGCCACCGGAGAGCCCAATCCACCTGCGCCGATGACCAGCGCCCGTGCGGCTGAAATTCTCTCCTGACCCTCAACACCAATCTCGTTGAGCAGGATGTGGCGCGAATAGCGCAGCAGCTCGTCGTCAGTCACGGCGCAACTATCAGGCCGGAGGCTGCCTAGTTTTCCTTGACTTCTTCCTTGCGCTCGATCAGGGTCTTGCTCACCAGAACCGGGTTGCCCTTGAGCTTGTTGATGGCCTGCTGCAGCGGGAAGTCCTTGTCTGATCCGTATTCGGGCATACGGCGTTCTGCGGGGGACTTTTTGGATTCTTCCTCCAGGCGCTTCATGGCTTCGTCGCGGGCCTTTTCGCGGGC
>JAHEBY010000033.1 GCA_024642025.1 Comamonadaceae bacterium
TTGGAGACAATGATGTCCCACAGCACACGGCGCGTCAGCACCAATGCCGGCACGATGTGAATGTGGGCTGAGGCCGGCAAAAAGGCGTGCAACAAACGCGGCAACGCCAGTGCAATCAATGCGGCAGAAAGTAGATGAACGGGTTCAATCGAGCGCTGCAGCAGCAGCCACGTACAGGCCAACATGCCTGCCAGCCAGGGGTGAGGCAGCCAGCTATTACTTTTCATGGTTCGATGCTCCTTCATTCGCTCTGTGCGTGGGCAGCATGATCTCGCCTGCACCACCTTGATATGGGCGGGTTGTGTTGGCCGAGTGGCCACCGACCGGGCCAAGGACTGCGCCGGCGTAGGCTGCGCGGTCGGCCAGTTGAGCCGCCGCCGCGTCGGTGTAGCGTTTCACGGGTGAAGCTGCGACGGCAAGTACCAGGCTCAAGCCGAGCAGGCCCAGGGTGGCCGACATGAGCTGCCAGCTGCTGCCTGACCGCACCGTGTGGCGGTCTATCGGTAGAACCTGCCAGAACAGAATGGCACCGGCGCGCGCCAGACCCACCAGTGTCAGGAAACCTGCTGTCAGCACTACCGTCCAAACCCATGCATGTGCTGGCGTCGCTGCAGAGCTTTCGAGCACCATCAGCTTGCCGAGGAAGCCCGGCAGTGGTGGCAGCCCGGCGACCGAGGCCGCGCCAAGCAGGGTCATCAGGCCCAGCAATACCGGCTGGGCCACGGGTTCTGCGGGCTGGAGATGATCGCCGGTTTCTCCACGCTGCGAGGCCACCAGTTCCACCAGCAAAAACAGTGCCGCCACCACCAGCGTGCTATGGATCATGTAGTAAAGCGATGCAGAAAGCGTAGGCACGGTGTACAGCCCCACGCCAGCGAGAATGGTGCCGACAGACGCCACGGTGAGGTAGGCCACCAATCGCGCCAGGCCGTGGGCCGCGAGGGCGCCCAGCACGCCCAGTGCGATCGTGATCAGCCCAACTGGCAATATCCACCCCTGTGCGGCGAGAGCCGCATGGCCCGCGCCATCGCCCAGAATCACCGCATGCACACGGATGATGCTGTACACACCCACTTTGGTCATCACGGCAAATAGCGCTGCAATGGGCGCGCTGGCCGCCGCGTAAGTATTCGGCAGCCACAGATAGAGGGGAACGATGGCCGCCTTCAGGCCGAAGACCACCAGCAATATCATTCCACCCGCCTTGAACAGGGCGGCTTGCCCGGCGTCCAGCTTAGCCACCCGAAGCGCCAGGTCCGCCATGTTGAGAGTGCCCGCCGTGCCGTAGATGATTGCCAGCCCTATGAGGAACAAGGCCGAGGCCACCAGATTCAGCACCACATAGTGCACGCCTGCCTTATAGCGCTCCCTGCCTTGTCCGTGGATGAGCAGTGCGTAGGACGCGATCAGCAAGACTTCAAAGAACACAAACAGGTTGAACAAGTCTCCGGTCACAAAGGCACCTGAAAGGCCCATGAGCTGGAAGTGGAAAAGCGGATGAAAGTAGCGGCCATGCACGTCCCACCCGCCACTGGCATACCAGAGCACCGGCACAGCGATGGTCCAGGTCAGCGCCAGCATCATGGCGCTGAGGCGGTCTACCACCAGCACAATGCCGAATGGAGCATTCCATCCGCCCAGCGGGTAGACGGTCAGTGCTCCGGTGGCCGCCTGTGCTAGCAAGGTCCACGCCATCACCGCGCCCAACATAACCGATGCCATGCTCATCAAGCGGACCCACTTCAAGCGCTCGCCACCGTGCCCTGTGCGTCCACCTTCATCGCCGATTCGCAGCAGCACAATGGCGGTGAACAGCGCCAGCACCACCGGCAACACCGGCAGATGCGATGGGAGTAGGGCGGTCAAGCTATCCATCATGCCGTGCCGTCCTTGGGGGCTTCCCCAGAGTCAGCCCTATGGGGCGGATGGCCGGGTTCGTGACCGTCAACATGGTCCGTGCCACTTTCATGGCGGCTGCGCAGTGCCAGTTCCACGACAAAGCCTGTTGTGGCGAACCCGATGACGATGGCTGTCAAGACCAGTGCTTGCGGCAGCGGATCTGCCACACGCGCGTTGGCCGCAAGAATGGGCGCGGCGTCCAGCCACAGGCGCCCCATCGCAAAGATGAACACGTTAACGGCGTAGCCCAGCAGGCTCAGCCCGATGACCACCGGCCAAGTACGCCCCCGCAGCACCAGGTAAATGCCCGCTGCAGTGACCATACCAATGCCGCTGGCAACGAGGAATTCAAGGCTCATGGCGTTCTCCGGGTTCCTGACCTGGCGCCTGATTTGCATCACGTTCAGGCGCGTGGGCCGCTGAGGTGCCGCGCGTCACATTGCTCAGGGTGGCAATGGTCAACAGGGTTGAGCCAACCACGGTGACGTAAACACCCAAATCAAAAAGGGCAGCGGTAGCCAACGGCAGCTCGCCAAGAATGGGTACAAATGGGTGCCCATGGGCGCTGGTGAGGAAAGGTTGCCCAAATACAAAGGCGCCCACGCCCGTCAAGCCGGCTATGCCCAGCCCATAAGCAATCCATCGAATGAAGCGGCGCCCGCTCTCCACGCGCAACAGGAATCCGGCCTGGTTTTGCCCCAGCGCCATGTACTGCAATACCAGCGCCACGGCGGTGATCAGGCCGGCAATGAAACCACCACCCGGCATGTTGTGGCCGCGCATGAAGATGTAAAGCGTGACCACCAGTGCCAATGGCAGCACCACGCGCGCAGCAACCCGCAGCATCAACGGCTGGACTGCAAAGGTCCAGCTTCGCCCGGCATCGTCTGCATTCGGGCGCTTGGTGCGCATGCCGTCCATCAGCGCGAAAACACCCACGGCGGCGATGCCCAGCACGGTGATCTCGCCCATCGTGTCGTAACCCCGGAAGTCCACCAGAATCACATTGACCACGTTGGTGCCACCACCTGCGATGGCCGACTGGTTCAGAAAGTACCAGGCAATGGAATCGTGGTCCCGGGTAAGCATCACCCACGAGAGGCAGGCGATGCCCGCGCCGCCGCCGAGCGCTAAAAAGGCATCGCGCGCACGACGCCCAGTGGTTGACTCATGAGGTGTTTGCTTGGGCAGCAAGGCAAGCCCCATCAGCAGAATGACGGTTGAAACTGCTTCCACAGTCAATTGTGTCAGCGCCAGATCAGGCGCCGAAAAGCTCACGAAGCACAAGGCAGTGACCAGGCCCACTACGCCCGTGACCACCACGGACTCAAAACGCGAATGGTGACGTGCAACCAGCCACACACAGGCCAGCATCAGCATGCCCCATACCACCAGCGCCGGCAAGTTGGCAGGAAGCAGTGCGCGCGGGCCGGTTCCGGGCGCGTTGCCATCCAGAAGCATGGGCCCGAGTGCAACGGCGAGCGTGGCAAGCAGAGTCCAGGCGATGTAGCGCTGCAAGGAGCCCGTTTCCAGAAGCGAAGTGATGCGCCCGGCTGCGCCAAAGAGGCGGTCATTGCCAGTGGTAAACAGGTTTTGACCCGTGATCGCGCCAAACCAGCCTTCCGATTCAATCCCGTGCAGCCGACGGGCCCGCGCCAAGACCAGGTAGAACACCGCGCCTCCGGCCAGTGCAAGCGCACTCAGCGCGAGCGGCACATTAAAACCGTGCCAGATTGCCAGATGGAATTCCGGAGGCGCCTGGCCCAGCATGGCGGCACTGGCAACCAGCACCAGCGGCCCAAGCGTGATGCTGGGCAGGACACCCACCACCACGCAAATGACCGCGAGCAATATGACTGGGGTCTTCATACCCAGCGGTGGCTCGTGCGGATGTGCGTGCGGCAAATTACCGGGCGGGCCGTTGAAAAAGATGTCGTGAACGAGTCGAATCGAATAGGCCACGCTGCATAGTGCTGCAAGCGTTGCCGCAGCCGGCACCAACCAACGCCAACCGCCGCTGTGTGCGAAAGCCACCGCCTCGGTCAAAAACATCTCCTTGGACAGAAATCCATTGAACAGCGGCACACCAGCCATCGCGGCCGCTGCGACCATCGCCAGTGTGGCGGTCCAGGGCATGAATCGCCAAAGACCACCGAGCTGGCGGAGGTCTCGGGTGCCCGTCTCATGGTCCACAATGCCAGCCGTCATGAACAGCGCCGCTTTGAAGCTGTCGTGATTGAGAATGTGAAAAATTGCCGCGACGGCTGCCAACGGTTAACCCAAACCGATCAGGGAAGTGATTAGCCCGAGATGGCTGATGGTGGAGTAGGCCAGCAAGGCCTTTAGATCGTGTTTGAAGACGGCAACAAAGGCTGCAAACAGCATGGTCAACAGGCCAGCCCCAGCCACCAGCGCAAAGAAGAGGTCGGTGCCCCCGAGCACCGGCGTTAGCCGCGCCATTAAAAAGATGCCAGCCTTGACCATGGTGGCCGAGTGCAGGTAGGCCGATACCGGCGTTGGCGCCGCCATGGCCTGTGGCAGCCAGAAGTGAAACGGAAACTGCGCGCTCTTGGTAAAGCAGCCAATCAAAACCAGCACAAGCGCTGCCGGGTATCGTGCATCGGCCTGAATGGTCGCCGCGCGGCTGAACATTTGGCTGATCTCGTAGGTGCCGGCAATCTGTCCGAGCAGCACAAATCCGCCGAGCATCGCAAGGCCGCCGCCGCCGGTGATGGCCAGCGCCATGCGGGCGCCAGTGCGCGCATCGGCGCGGTGGTTCCAGTAACCCACCAGCAGAAACGAGGAAATGCTGGTCAGCTCCCAAAACACGATCAGCAGCAGCAGGTTGTCTGACAGCACAATGCCCAGCATGGCCGCCATGAACAACATGAGTGTGCTGAAAAACTTGCCAACCGGATCATCCTTGCCCAGATAGAAGTGTGCATACAGGATGATCAAAAGGCCAATGCCCGTGATCAACGTGGCAAACATCCACGAAAGGCCATCAAGCCGCAGGCTCACATGCAAGCCGATCTCGGGTACCCACGGCACGGTGGTTCCTATCACGCCACCGCCAAAAATGACGGGAGCCTGCCCAATCAGCAACGCCAGGCTGGTGCCGGCAACCAGCGCGGCGAGCCATGCAGTGCGCCCTCGGGGAGCTGCATGGCCAGCTGCGCCGGACCAGCCAGTAAGGAGTGTTCCCGCCAACAGCGGCAGGAGGACGATTGAAGTCAGAAGCAAAACAGGCGTCGCATGAATCAGGTTGACCTCATTCTATGCATGCAAAATTTTGAACTGCATTCAGCAGGTAACCCGGAAGTGGTATTTCGTTCAGTGATCTGAGTGGCTGTGAGCCATCAGTCTGTCAGTCAGGGCGATGGCCAGCGCGCTGAGCAAAAATACAATATGGATAATGGTTTGCCACATCAGCACTTTTACGTCGTAGTTGGCGGCGTTGATGAACGTCTTCAGCAGGTGTATGGAGCTGATGCCGATGATGGCCGTGGACAGCTTGACCTTTAAAACCGAAGCGTTAACGTGGCTCAACCATTCGGGTTGGTCGGGGTGGTCCTCAAGATTCATGCGGCTCACGAAGGTCTCATAGCCGCCCACAATGACCATGATCAGCAGATTGGAAATCATGACGACGTCAATCAGCGCCAGCACCACCAGCATGATGACGGTTTCGTTAAGTCCAGTCACCTGAAACTCGGCCTTGTAGCCAATGCTGGTCACCAGAGCCTGCAGCGCCGTTTGGTTGCCAAACGCCGCTTCGAGAAGATGGACCAATTCAACCCAGAAGTGAAAAACGTATACGGCCTGTGCGGCGATGAGCCCCAGGTACAGCGGCAACTGCAACCAGCGGCTGGCAAAAATGAAACTGGAGAGAGGGCGCATGCCATTTGTTTTGACGGGTTTGGTTTCGCTCATAAGTGACGGAGTTTCGTTGATTGGCGGGGCTTAGTTACCTCGCAATGTATTTGGGCTGGATTGTAGGGTTGGCGCGTCGCGGCATGCAAAAGCGTTATCCTGTTGACCGGCGGGGAAATACGCCAGTCGTCCATTGAACAGTTCATGACTTGTGTCAGTACTTTGTAAGTGGGTTGCGAGATAGTGCAAAAAGTCGCGGGCAGCATTGGCGTGCGTCATAGGCTGGATCCGTCGCAATTGAAGACTAATGAAAAAGGAGACAGACAGTGAGTGCTATCGAATCCGTATTGGTTGAAAATCGTGTTTTCCCGCCGAGCGAAGCTATGGTCAAGTCTGCCCGGATCTCCGGCATGGCAGGCTACAACGCCCTGTGCAGCGAGGCGGAGAAAGACTTTGAAGGTTTCTGGGCCAGACTCGCCCGTGAGAATGTGCTTTGGAGCAAGCCTTTCACGCGAACGCTGGACGAGTCCAACGCCCCGTTCTACAAATGGTTTGACGACGGCGAACTGAATGCCTCGGCCAACTGCCTGGATCGCCACCTCGGTACACCAGTCGAAAACAAGACCGCCATCATTTTTGAGGCTGATGATGGTGCGGTCGCCAGAGTTACCTACAAGGAGCTGTTGGCACGGGTTAGCCAGTTCGCCAACGCGCTGAAATCGGCAGGCATCAAAAAAGGCGACCGCGTGCTGGTCTACATGCCCATGACCGTTGAGGGCGTGATTGCCATGCAGGCCTGCGCGCGCATCGGCGCCACCCATAGCGTGGTGTTTGGTGGCTTTTCAGCCAAGGCACTGCAGGAGCGCATCATCGATGCAGGGGCTGTCGCCGTGATCACCGCCAACTATCAAATGCGTGGCGGCAAGGAATTGCCGCTCAAGGCTATTGTGGATGACGGCCTTGCTATGGGCGGTTGCGAGTCCATCAAAACTGTATTTGTGTACCAGCGCACGAAAACTGCCTGCAATATGGTGGCGGGGCGCGACAAGACATTTGACGAAGCCCTCGCGGGCCAAAGCACCGAATGTGCCCCGGTAGCCGTAGGTGCAGAGCATCCGCTTTTCATTCTTTACACGTCGGGGTCGACCGGCAAACCCAAGGGCGTGCAACATTCAACGGGGGGTTATCTGTTGTGGGCCAAGCTCACGATGGACTGGACCTTTGACCTCAAACCCGCAGATGTGTTCTGGTGCACGGCCGACATCGGCTGGATCACCGGTCATACCTATGTGGCGTACGGACCGCTGGCGGCAGGCGCCACTCAAATCATTTTTGAAGGCGTGCCAACCTATCCGAATGCCGGGCGTTTCTGGCAGATGATCCAGCGTCACAAGTGCACGATCTTCTACACGGCACCTACGGCAATTCGTTCGCTCATCAAAGCGTCTGAAGGCGATGCCAAGGTGCACCCTGACCGTTCAGACCTTTCGAGCCTGCGTATTCTGGGCTCCGTGGGCGAGCCTATTAATCCAGAGGCCTGGATGTGGTACTACAAAAACATTGGCCATGAGAAATGCCCAATCGTTGATACCTTCTGGCAGACCGAAACCGGGGGCCACATGATGACGCCGCTTCCTGGCGCGACACCGCTGGTTCCGGGCAGCTGCACATTGCCGCTGCCTGGCATCATGGCGGCCATTGTTGACGAGGTGGGCAAAGACATCCCGAATGGCACCGGCGGTATCCTGGTGGTCAAGCGCCCCTGGCCATCAATGATCCGCACGATCTGGAACGATCCAGAGCGGTTCAAAAAGGCTTATTTCCCTGAAGAGATGGGCGGCAAGCTGTACCTGGCTGGTGACGGCGCCGTGCGCAGTGAAGACCGTGGGTATTTTCGTATAACGGGCCGTATCGACGACGTGCTCAACGTATCAGGCCATCGTATGGGCACGATGGAGATTGAGTCGGCGCTGGTATCAAAAACCGATCTGGTGGCCGAAGCGGCTGTCGTTGGCAGGCCCGACGATCTGACGGGCGAAGCCATTTGTGCGTTTGTCGTGCTCAAGCGGTCGCGACCTACAGGCGACGAAGCGAAGGCGATAGCTAAAGAGCTTCGCGATTGGGTGGCCAAGGAAATTGGCCCGATTGCCAAGCCGAAAGATATCCGGTTTGGTGAAAATCTTCCCAAAACCCGGTCCGGCAAAATCATGCGGCGACTGTTGCGCTCACTGGCCAAGGGCGAGCCAATTACCCAAGACACCTCCACTCTTGAGAACCCGGCTATTCTGGACCAGTTGGGCCAAGCTTATTGACCATTGCTTCGGAAATCGCCTTGCGCGTTCGACAGCGAGTCAATGCGCGGGTACGATGCAGATTTGCCCACAGGTAACGGGGACCCATGGTGATCGGCCATCATCGGTGAGGTTGTGCGTCTGCGGCATGTGCACCCATGATTCCTATCAAAATTCAATCCGCGTGGCGCGGAACCTCTGACTGCAGATCGTGTGCTGTACGCGAAGTGGCGCTGTTTTCCCAGCTCACCTCGGAGGATTTTGCCCTTATTCATACCCCCATTGACGATCTCGCGTACCGGGCCAATCAAGTGCTGTTTAGCGAGGGTGACAAGGCGGGTGGTATTTTTACGCTGCGCTCGGGCACGCTCAAGCTTTCCCGCATCACGGCCGATGGGCGGCGGCGCATTGTGCGTCTGCTGCGTCCGGGAGATGTGGTCGGTCTGGAGGCGCTGGCTACGGGGCGCTATGACAGCGAAGCGGCCGCACTCACAGACGTTACGCTGTGCCGCATCCCCACCGATGTTGTGCATATGCTGAACCAAAGTTCCCCGCGCATGTATGCCGGGCTGCTCGACAAATGGCAAAAGGCGCTTCGCGAAGCCGACGACTGGCTGGTGTTAATCAATTTTGGCACTGCGCGCCAACGGGTGTGTCACTTCATCCTGAATATGCGTCACACAACCGACCCCAGTGTCGTCACCTTGTTTTCACGCCTGGATATGGGCGCGATGATGGACCTGAAGCTCGAGACTGTAAGCCGGGAAATTTCTGCGCTGGTGAAGGTGGGAGCCCTCCAATCTATGGACAAGACCGGACGCCTCTACTCTATCGTTGACGAATCCGTGCTGCGGTCTGCTATCGAAACCTGAGAGTCGCATCGCCCTATTGTTGATGCTATTTGCCCCCTAATTGGCCTCGGGGGCGGCAGTGCCGGGCGGTAAAGCTCGCGCGGCCCACCCGGTTGGCATTAACCATGCATCCAGCCAGGGTCGCCGTGGCGTCGGCGGAGAACTCAAGTTTGTCGGTTTTAAGCGAACAAGGGTCGTACACATTTACGGCAAAGCTCTTGGTGTTCATGGGTGCGCCGCTCCATTGCAAAGCTGGCGATTTGCTTTCGCCGGTGCATCCCAAAACCGTTGAACTCGAACGTTTAGTCGATGGTGGACCTGGCTTCAATCTCCAGGCTTTTGAGTCGAAATCCTGCGGCGTGCGCTGATGGCGCGATGCCCAGCAGAACGGTCCGAAACAGGATTGCACCGAATGAACCAGCTGTACCAACGGGTTTGCGTTGCTTGGTGGATTTTCACAAGGAATTGATCGGAAATTAATTCTATGCAAACCCGTGTGCAATGCGCCATGACCAAATCAAAAAGCCCGCGATAGCGGGCTTTTAAGGACTACGGGTTGAGAGAGGTACTCCCACCCCAAATCTATTTCAGCGTCAGCACCCAGGCGGCGAGTTTCTTGGCCTCTGCATCGTTGACCTGCGCATTCGCCGGCATGGGCACGGCACCCCATACGCCAGAGCCGCCCTTCAGGATTTTGGCGGCCAGCTTGTCTGCGGCGCCTGCGTCTGACCCGTACTTGGCAGCAACGTCTTTATAGGATGGGCCAACCAGTTTCTTGTCAACAGCGTGGCATGCCATGCAGTTCTTGGAAGTGGCCAATGCCAGATCGGCCAGCACAGGTGTGGCGACGGTTGCGGTCAGGGCCAAGGCAAACAGGGCGCGTTTCATGGAAATCCTTTCAGGTTGCATTACAGTCTGTCAACGCGATTGTACCGACTGGGGTTGACCCGACCAAGCGTCGCACTGCTCAAAAGCGGCCTTTTCCCGGTTGGTTCAGGGGCCGTTCAGTTTCGTGGCACATTTGGCGCTGGTGCAGGTGGCACAAGTTGTTTTTTGGAGAAATCAGACATGTATTTACTCGGTCTTGGCATCCTACTTCTGGCCATGAAATATCTGGAAATCGGCCCGGTTGCTGTCTGGAGCTGGTGGGTCGTGCTTGCGCCTTTCGCTCTTGCGGTGGCTTGGTGGTCATGGGCGGACAGCACCGGCTACACCAAACGCAAAGCAATGGAACGTGACAACGCACGCCGGAAGGCGCGCGTTGACAAGAACAAGGAAGCCATTGGCACGCTGCGCAAGCGCAAGCGTTAGGCCAGGTCAGGTTTCCGCGGTCAGTAGTTGTCCAGCACGGCGCCTTTGCTGGCGGTTGACGCATTAAATGCAAATTTCGCTTGCACGCCCCGTGTGTAGCGCGGCGCGGGTGCCTTCCACGAAGCACGGCGTTTGGCAATTTCGGCCTCGGGCACATTGAGCTCCAGCTTGAGCTGCGTCGAATCGATGGTGATCAAATCGTTTTCATGAATGAGCGCAATCACGCCGCCCACGGCTGCCTCGGGCGCCACGTGGCCTACCACCATGCCCCAAGTACCGCCCGAGAAGCGGCCGTCGGTAATCAGCCCCACGCTTTCACCCAGACCCGCACCGATCAACGCACCGGTGGGGGCCAGCATTTCCGGCATGCCGGGGCCGCCTTTGGGGCCGAGATAACGCAGCACCATCACGTCGCCTGCCTTGATTTTGCCGTCCAGAATGGCCTTGAGGCCTGACTGTTCGTCGTCAAACACGCGGGCCGGGCCCGTCATTACCGGATTTTTCAGGCCGGTGATCTTGGCCACGCAGCCCTCAGGGCTCAGATTACCCTTGAGAATGGCCAGGTGGCCCTGTTTGTAGATGGGGTTGCTGATGGGGCGGATCACGTCCTGATCGGCCCTTGGCGCGTCGGGAATGTCCTTGAGCACTTCGGCAATCGTCTGGCCCGTGATGGTGATGCAGTCGCCATGCAGCAAACCAGCGGCCAGCAGTGTTTTCATGACCTGCGGAATGCCGCCTGCCTTGTGGAGGTCCACGGCGAGGTACTTGCCACTGGGTTTGAGGTCGCACAACACCGGTGTTTTGACGCGTACCCGCTCGAAGTCGTCAATCGTCCACTCCACGCCCGCAGCGTGGGCGATCGCCAGAAAGTGCAGCACCCCGTTGGTGGAGCCACCAGTCGCCATGATCACCGCCACGGCGTTTTCAATGGATTTTTTCGTGACGATATCGCGCGGCTTGATGTCCTTTTTGATGGCCTCGATCAGCACTTTGGCCGACTCTTTGGCCGAATTCAATTTCTCATCGTGCGGGTTGACCATCGTACTGGAATAAATCAGTGAGATGCCCAGCGCTTCAAACGCCGACGACATGGTGTTGGCGGTGTACATGCCGCCGCAGGAGCCGGTGCCAGGCACGGCCCGTTGCTCGATTTCATGCAGGTCGTGGTCGCTCAGGTTGCCAGCAGCATTTTGGCCAACGGCTTCGAACACGCTCACGATATTGAGGTCTTGCCCCTTATAGTGGCCCGGCAAAATGGTGCCGCCATACACGTAAATGGCCGGCACGTTGGCGCGCAGCATGCCCATCAGGCCACCTGGCATGTTTTTGTCGCAGCCGCCAATCACCACCACGCCATCCATCCACTGGCCCTGCACGCAGGTCTCGATGCAATCGGAAATCACTTCGCGGCTGACCAGCGAATATTTCATGCCCTCGGTGCCCATGGCCATGCCATCGGAAATGGTAGGGGTGCCAAACACCTGTGCGTTGCCTCCGGCTTCCTCAATGCCCGCAATGGCTGCATCCGCCAGCTTTTGCAGCCCTGAGTTGCACGGGGTAATGGTGCTGTGCCCGTTGGCTACGCCCACCATGGGCTTTTTGAAATCACCTTCCTCGTAGCCCATGGCGTAGTACATGGATCGGTTGGGTGCGCGGCTCTTGCCCTCGGTGATGTTTTTGCTGCGGGGGTTGAGCGGAATGACTTTGGTTGCCATGGTGGTTGTCTCTCTTGGTTGGGTCAGAAGATGCTTCCGAGTATGCCCGTGGCTAAAAGCATGGTCCAATATATTTGTATCGAGTTATTAATACATTTTAAATATGAATCCTGCATCGATTGAATTGCGCTTGTGGCGCCAGTTTGTGGCCGTGGCCGAAGAGCTTCACTTTGGCCGTGCTGCCATGGCCCTGCACATGACGCAACCGCCGCTCACTCAGGCCATCGCGTCACTGGAGCGCCAGCTTGAGGTGCGTCTGTTTGACCGCACCAAACGCAGCGTGGCGCTCACGCCGGTGGGCGCTGCCTTGCTGCCAGACGTGCGCGATCTGCTGGCGAGGGCACACGCCTTGCCCCAGCATGCTCGCGCCGCCGCGAGTGGCGAGGTGGGGCGCCTGGCGCTGGCGTTTGTATCAACCGTTGGCTTTACCTTGTTGCCAGACTGGGTGCGGCAATTTCGCCTGCAGTACCCCCAGGTGCAACTCGATCTGGTTGAGGCTACCGGCGATATCCAGTTGCAACTTCTGGCCCGAGCAGAAGTTGATGCGGGCTTCAT